>JAOUEE010000219.1 GCA_029858875.1 Acidimicrobiia bacterium | reverse complement strand
TCCCGCAGCGACGTCTGCGGTGGTGGTCGTGGGCGCGACGGTGGTGGCGGCTTCGGTCGTGGTGGGGGCTTCGGTGGCGCCGACGGTGGTGGACACACCGGTGCTGGTGACGGTGGTGATCGAGTCCGGGTCGTCCGTGGCCGCGTCGTCGCCCCGGTCGGAGAGGACCACGATGAGGCCGACGATGGCGGCGATGCTCGCCGCCATCGCCGCGAGGATGGCGAACAGCTTCCCCCTGCCATCGGTCCCACCTCGGCTGGCCTCGGCTCGGGCGGCCGCGGCCGGCCCGAGCGGTGGCCCGGGGGGTGGTGTGTACTGGGGCACGGGTGGGATGGCGGATGTGTCGTGGGGGCCGGGCGCCGGTGGGGGAGCACCGATCGGCCGAGCCGGCGTGGGCCCACCGTGATCGGGCGCGGATGGCGGGGTGTCGGCCACCGGGGACCCACCGGCGGGCGGCGCCGCGGGCGGTGTTGGTGGCGGCGGTGGGGGAGGCCGGTAGTTGGGGTGTCGTTCGGGGGCGTACCACTTCCCGTCCGAGGCTTGCCACCATCCCTCGCCCCGTGACTGGTCACTCATCGTCGAACGTCCCTCCCGCGATCTCGATCACGACCATAGTCAGTGGCACCCGGGCGGTGGCGGCGGTCCGACGCCGCCCGTTGCGGTGTTCAGGCCGTACCGAACAGGCGATCGCCGGCATCGCCCAAACCGGGCACGATGAAACCCACCTCGTTCAGCCCGGGGTCGACGGCCGCGGTGTGGATCGCCACGTCCAACGCCGCGGCCTCGACGGCGGCCACCCCCTCCGGGGCGGCCAGGATGCAGGCGGCGACGATCGAGCCGGCTCCGGCGTCGCGCAGGCGCCGACAGGTCTGGATCATCGATCCGCCGGTGGCGAGCATCGGGTCCAGCACCAGGGCAGCCGCTCCGTCCAGATCGGCCGGCACGGTGTCGAGGTACCACTCCGAGCGCAGGGTCTGTTCGTCGCGCCGGAGCCCGACGAACCCGACCCTGGCGTCGGGAACCAGCTCCAACGCGGCATCGAGCATTCCCAACCCCGCCCGCAGGATCGGCACCAGCATCGGCGGCTCGGTCACCGTCGCCCCCTGGGCCTCGGTCAGCGGCGTGGGCACGGTGATCGGGGTCACCGGGAGATCGCGCAGCGATTCGTACACGACGAGGCGGGCCACCTCGTGGAGGGCATGACGGAATCGGGACCGGTCGGTGTCGACGTGGCGTAGCCGTGTCAAGCGGTCCTGCACGACCGGGTGGTCGACCACGGTGGCAGCCACGGGCCCTACAGCCCTCGCCGTTGACGGAACGTGGCGTACCGACTCATGGCGTCGAGGGCCCGCACGGCCCGATCGGCGGCGGCGTAGCACAACCGGCCGGACCGGCGAGTGGCCACCACCCCGGCGTTGTCGGGTGCGGCCACCGCCAGCTCGGTCGCCACCAGGATCGGCTTGCCATGGCGCTCTGACACCTCGGCCGCCGTCGTGGCGTAGCGGGCGTCCTGTCGCTCGTGGAAGTCGACGATGCGTTCGATCCCGTGGTCGGGGTAGAACGGCCCCGAGCGCATGAGGGCGGCCGTGTTCGACTGGATGCCGAGGCCGAGGAAGATGACGGAGTCGATGTCGGGGTGGGCGGCGATCAGCTCCAGGACCTCGGGGATGGTGTCCCGGGTCTCGCCGCCGGCCATGTCGATCGGGTTGTTCCTGCTCCACCTGGGCGGCAGCTTGGCGTCGAGTTCGGCGCGAAGCTCGCTGGGGAGCTCGACCAGGTCGAGAGTGGTACCGGCCATGGCGTCAGCCGTCAGTACGCCCCAGCCACCGACCGAGGTGAGGACGGCGACCCGGTTGCCAGCTGGCAGCGGCTGGGTGGCGAACGAGGCGGCGGCCTCGAAGGCGTCCTCGACGTTGCGGGCACGAACCAGCCCTGCCTGGCGGCACATGCCGTCGAACACCGCATCGTCGGTGGCGAGGGCACCCGTGTGACTGGCGGCTGCCCGCTGGCCACCGGTCGACGCTCCGCCCTTGAGCACCACGATGGGCTTCACCCGGGCGACGGCGGCGGCCCGCTCGTAGAACTGCCGCCCGTCCTCGATTCCCTCGACGTAGATGAGGCTGACGGCGGTCTGCGGGTCCTGGGCGAACCAGTCGAGGTAGTCGACGATGCCGAGTTGTGCGGCGTTGCCGGCCGAGACGGCCCGACTGACACCGATGCCGGTCTGGGTCGCGTAGTTCTGGAAGGACGAGACGAAGTTGCCGGACTGGCTGGCGATGGCGATGGCCCCTCGCGGCGGGTACGGCGCCACGATCTGCGCACACAGGTCCACTGGTGGCGACACCACACCCTGCCCGTTGGGGCCCGCCAGGATCAGACCCAGCTCGTCGCAGAGGGCGACGAGGTCGTCCTCGGCCGCCCTGCCGTCGGCGCCGGCCTCGCTGTAGCCCCCGGCGGCCATGAAGACGGCCCGGACACCTCGGGCCGCCACCTCTCGGATGAGCGCTTCGTTGGCGGAGGGCGGCGTGCAGACGAATACGAGGTCGGCCCGGCCCTCGGGAATCTGATCGGCCGAGTCGAGCACCTGAACGCCGAGCACCTCGCCCGCCTCGCGCCCGAGGGCGAACACGTCGCCCTCGTAGCCGCACGCCAGGATGTTGTGCAGGCTCACGAAGCCGAACTTGCCGGGGTGACTGGAGGCGCCGGCCACCACCACTCCTCGGGGCTCGAACAATGGAGACAGGTCGGTGGTCATGGGCGGGCTCCCGTTCGTTCGACCAAGGCGTCCACTGCCACCGGTCGCCCGTCCACGATGACCAGCGGGTTGAGATCGACCGACACGATGGCGGGGTCACCGGCCGCGAGATCGCTCAGCCCGACCAGGACGGCGGCCACCGCTCGGCGGTCGACGGCGGGCTCACCGCGGAAGGGGCCCAACAGCCGTTGGGTGTCGAGCTCGTCGATCATCTCGTGGGCGTCGACCGCGGTGATGGGCGCCAGTCTGAAGGAGACGTCGGCGATGGCCTCGGCCAGGACCCCGCCGACACCGAGCATGACGGTCATCCCGAACTGGGGATCGTGGGTGAGCCCGGCGATGAGCTCGCGGCGACCCGCCACCATCGTGGAGAGCAGCAGCTCGACCTCGCCGTCCTCGGGCCGGGCCGCGGCCACCAGCTCGTTGGTGGCCCGTTCGAGTGCCTCGTCGGACGCCAGGTCCAATCGGACCAGGCCGCGCTCGCTCTTGTGGGCGATGCTGTCGCCGCACAGCTTGGCGACCAGTGGTCGGTCGAGTTCAGCTGCGGCCTCGACGGCGGCGGCGGCATCGGGTGCGGTGACGTAGGGCGACACCTCGATGCCGGCGGCCGACACGACGGCGCGCGAGGTGGCCTCGGAGAGTGTGTGGGTGGTCATCGTCCGCGACCTTGCCACGCCGACGTCGGCGGCGACGAGTCGATGGGTGTCGCCGATGAGCACCGGCTGGACCGGTCCGCTCCGCTCGCCCTCCACTCGATTCGACGGTATTGGACCCCTCGACCCAGGCCGGGTTCGCTCTAGCTCCTCGCCGGCTCAGCGACCAACTACCGCCGGCGATTCAAAGCTTCCTGGTCGGAGGGGAAGTCCCAATTCCAGTCACTGGGTACTACGGCCCCCATCGCATGGGCCTTGAGGGAAATAGGTCATTCGGCCCATGTCGGCCCGCCAGGACGGTCATCCGGGTACCGTGCCGACCATGGCACGGAGCGACACGTCGCATCTGCGGGCCCTGGGCGCCGGCCCGATGGAGCCCACCCGGTCCCTGGAGATCATCCCCCTCGACACGGATGCGCCTCTGGAGATCCGCTTTCGCACCGACGAGCTCCTGGCTCGGTGCCCGGTCACCGACCAGCGCGACCACTACCAGGCCGAGGTGGAGCTGGTCGCCACCGCGACGCTCGAATCCAAGTCGCTCAAGCTGTACCTGGCCACCTGGGAACAGGAGTCGATCCTGGCCGAGGACCTGGCGAACTCCATCGCTGACGACGTGGTGGCGGCGGTGGGCACCCACCTGGTGGGCCTCACGGTGCGACTCCAACAGCAGGTCCGCGGCGGGATCGACATCGCGGTGCGGGCCGAGCGCCGTGCCGGTTGAACGTCGGTCGGCTGGACGGTGCGATTGACCGACGATGGTGGGTATCGGGTTTCGGGGGCTGATTGGCCGGTGGGTGTGGTGATTCGTTGGGCCCGGGCGGTCTGAGCACCCGCAGCGGAGCGGCGGCATCGACAGCCTGGCCGCATCCTCGACGATCTGCCGGTGCACCCGGGCGCTGTCGTCGGCCACCGGGCCCGACACCCCATGTCGCCGATGACCCGATACTGTATCGGCCGACGAGTAGTCTTCGGCGCAACACGACGGGTGGTCCGTACTGTGCCGCCGATGGAGGGAATGAACATGTCCAGGAAGCTGTGGGCCGTAGTGGCCCTGCTGTTGTCGTTCGCGCTGGTCGCGTCGGCGTGTGGCAGCGATGAAGCCAGTGATACGGCCGCCGAAGACGGCTCCACGACAACGGGTACCACCGACGGCGGCGACGGCGAGAGCAGCGCCTTCGTGACCCTCGACGACGCCTGCGCCGCCGCCGAGGGACTCCAGGCGCCCGAGGGATTCCGGGTCAACCTGGTCACCGACATCGGCAAGGTCGACGACGGTACCTTCAACCAGTTCGCCTACGACGGCATGCAGGCGGCCGTCGACTGCTTCGGCATCGCCGAGAACGACTTCATCGAGACGGTGAGCGAGGCCGACTACGCGGCCAACATCGCCACGTCGCTCGAGTCTTCGCCCGATGCCCTGGTCACGGTCGGCTTCTTGATCACCGACGACACCAAGGCCGCCGCCGAGGCGAACCCCGATGTCGACTTCATCGGCATCGATCAGTTCCTTCCCGAGTACCCCGAGAACATGGCCGGCGTGCAGTTCAGCGAGGACGAGAGCGGCTACATCGCCGGTGTCCTGGCCGCCTCGCTGAGCGAGTCGGGCGTGGTCGGTGTGGTCGCCGGTCGCGAAGACGTCCCACCGGTCGTCAAGTTCGTCAACGGCTACACCGTGGGCGCCGAGTCGGTGAACCCCGACATCCGGGTGCTGTCGATCTACAACGAGAGCTTCACCGACATCGCCAAGGGCGCGTCCGATGCGGCCCAGTTCATCGGTGAGGGGGCCGACGTGATCTTCGGTGCCGGCGGTCAGACCGGCTCGGGCGGCATCGCCGCCGCCGCCGAGCAGGGCGTGTGGGCCATCGGCGTGGACCAGGACGAGTACTTCACCACCTTCGCCAGTGGTGGGGCTCCCGGCTCGGAGTTCCTGGCTTCCTCGGCCATCAAGCGGGTCGATCTGGTCACGTTCCGCCTCATCCAGGCGTCGGTGGAGGGTGCCTTCACTGACGGACTGGTTGTGGGCACCGCGGCCAACGACCTGATCACCTACGCCGAATCCCACGATGCCGAGCTTCCCGAGGAAGCGGTCGCGGCCACCGAGGCGGCCCGGCTGGGTCTGGCGGTGGGCAACATCACCACCGGTATCTGCGGCATCGACGGATTGTTCCTGGGCCAGAACTCGGCCTGCGACGACAGCGGCGGTGGCGAGACCACCACGACCGCCGGCGGATCCACGACGACTGGTGGCGGCGAGACCACGACCTCGGCCGCTCCCTGATCACGGGATGATGTGCTGCGGCCGTTGACGGCCGCGTCTCTGCCGGGCTCGACCCTTCCGGGGTCGGGCCCGGGCGCGTCCGGGATCTCGCTCGGGGCGGTCTTGCGGATCTAGGATCTGGATTCCGATGTCGAGCAGATGTGAGCGACCACAGTGACCACGACCGACGACCAGGGGGCAGTCCCGGTGCTCGAGGTTCGTGGGGTGACCAAGACGTTTCCCGGCGTGATTGCCAATGAGGACGTGGATCTGACCCTCAATCGCGGGGAGATCCACTGCCTGCTCGGTGAGAACGGCGCCGGCAAGAGCACGCTGGTCAACGTGGTGTTCGGGCTCTATCAACCCGACCAGGGATCCATCTGGGTCGGAGGCGAGCAGGTTTCCTTCAGCGGGGTGAGCGACGCCATCGACCACGGAATCGGGATGGTGCATCAGCACTTCCAGCTCATCCCCGTCTTCACGGTTGCCGAGAACGTCATCCTGGGCAACGAGCTCACGAACGGCCCCCTCCTCGACCTGAACGAGGCTCGCCGACGCATCCGCGAGGTGGGCGATCGCTACGGCCTCGAGGTGGATCCCGACGCCAAGGTCGGCGAGCTGGGCGTGGGTGCGCAACAACGGGTCGAGCTGGTGAAGGCCCTGTTCCGGGAGGCCGACATCCTCATCCTCGACGAGCCGACCGCCGTGCTCACACCAGGGGAGGTCGACGACTTCTTCGCCGTCGTGGCCAGCCTGGTCGAACAGGGCAAGTCGATCATCTTCATCACCCACAAGCTGCGCGAGGTGCTGGCGGTCGCCGATCGCATCACCGTCCTGCGCAACGGTCGAGTGGCGGGAACAGCTGATCCGGCCACGGCCACCCAGCAGTCGCTGGCCAACCTGATGGTGGGCCGCGATGTGGTCTTCCAGGTCGAGAAGGGTGCGGCCGACCCCGGCGAGGCGGTGCTGTCGGTGCGG
>JAOUEE010000218.1 GCA_029858875.1 Acidimicrobiia bacterium | reverse complement strand
ACGGTGCGGCCATGGACCGAGAGCGAGCAGCCCATCGACATCGTGGCCGACCTGGTCGGCGCCCGACAGGCGCTGGCCATCGGCGACCAGACCTGGTCGGGTTTCCTCGTCGACCTGCAGGCCGCCCTCCCCGCCTCGGCGTTCCATCGGGCTTCGGGGGTCATGAGCGAACTGCGGGCGGTGAAGGACGAGGCCGAGGTGGCATCGCTGCGGCGGGCCGCCGCCGCAGTGGACCGCATCGCCGGTCGGCTCCAGGGCGGCGAGATCCCGGTGCTCGGTCGCACCGAGGCCGAGCTCAGCGCCGAGTTGGGTCGCCAGATCGTCGACGAGGGTCACCATCGGGTGAACTTCGCCATCGTGGCCGCCGGCGCCAACGCCGCCAGCCCCCACCACGAACCCGGGTCCCGGGTCATCGGTGCCGGCGAGGTCGTGTTGTGCGACTTCGGTGGCACCATGCTCGACGAGTGGGGGGTGGGGTACTGCTCCGACATCACCCGCTGCGTGCACACCGGGTCCCCTCCGGGCGAGTTCACCGAGCTCTACGACGTGTTGCACGAGGCCCAGCAGGCGTCGGTGGGGGCAGCCACGGTTGGCACGCCGGCCGAGGCGGTCGATGCCGCCGGTCGGGCCATCATCGATGCCGCCGGCTACGGCGCCTACTTCATCCACCGCACCGGGCACGGCATCGGCGTCGAGGCCCACGAGGACCCGTACATCGTGGAGGGCAACGGCACGCCGCTGACGGCCGGGCACGCCTTCTCGGTGGAACCGGGCATCTACGTCCCCGGGCGGTGGGGGGCCCGGCTCGAGGACATCGTGGTGGCGGCCGATGCCGGCCCCGATGCGCTCAATCGAGCCGACCACCGTCTGGCCGTGATCGACGGGTGATCGAGCTCGACGCAGCAACGGTGCTGCTGCAGTGGGCCACGGGTGGGTGGGTGTTCCTGTGGGTGACCACGCGGCGTCGTGAGGTGGGTCTCGGCTACGGCTGGCTGATGCGCGGTGTGTTCCTGGTCATGGTGGTCGGCGCGCTGGCCATCGCCGCCCGCTTCGGTCGGGTGTCGGGCCGCGACGAGCTGGCGGTGGTCATGGCGCTGGTGGGGACGGCCACCCTCGCCGTGTCGATCCGGCGGCGGGCGGCCGGTGTGGCCGGCCAGCGTCAGCGGGTGGCCCGCCGGTCGGCTCGCGTGGCCGCCATGACCGGCATCGACCGGGACGAGCAGCACTTCGACGAGGACGCGGTCGAGTTCGAGCCGGTGATGGACCTGATCACGGCGGCCATCGGGTTGGCCGCCCTGGTGCCGGCAGGGATCGATGCCGGAGACCCGGCGGCGCTGGCCGTGGCCCGCACCCTCGTCGGTGCGTTGTTCCTGGGGGCGGTCTCCGATGCCATGTTGCTGGGTCACTGGTACCTCGTGCAGCCCGGCCTGGCCCGGGGACCGTTGCTCGAGTTGGTGCGCTGGACTGCGGCGGTGTGGCCCTTCGAGCTGCTGGTGATGCTGTGGCCCGTCGGCATGGTGTCGGTGCTGAACGGCACCATCGACGACGGGTACGGCGGGCTGCTCGGCTGGTTCTGGCTGGCCAGCGCAGTGGCCACCATCTTGTTGCTCGGGGTCACTCGTGCCGCGCTGCGGGAGCGGGAGTACTCGGCCGTGATGGCCGCCACGGGACTGCTGTACCTGGCCATCCTCACCGCGTTCGGCATGGACCTGGTGGCTCGGGCGACGCTCGCCTGAGAATTTCGCCCATACTGGAAGTCTTGGTCCAGGGGCCGATCTGGGGGGAGACCGAGGGGAAGGAGCCCTTTCGCCATGGCTCGGGCAATCTGGAGTGGGTCGATCAGCTTCGGGCTGGTCAGCATCCCTGTGAAGCTGCACAGTGCGGTGCGGCGCAAGAACGTGCGGTTCAACCAGCTGGATCGCGCCAGCGGTCAACGGGTGCGACAGAAGCGGGTGGCCGGCGATGACGGTCGCGAGGTGCCCTACGACGACATCGTCAAGGGCTACGAGCTGCCGTCGGGTGAGTACGTGATCGTCACCGACGAGGAGATGGCCGCCCTCGACCCGGAGGCGGTGCGCACCATCGACATCTCGGAGTTCGTCGATCTGGCCGAGATCGACCCCATCTTCTACGACTCGCCGTACTTCCTGGCCCCCGATGCCACCACGGCCAAGCCCTACCGGTTGCTGGCCGAGGCCATGGAGCAGTCACAGAAGGTGGGGATCGCTCGCTTCGTGATGCGAACCAAGCAGTACCTGGCTGCGGTGCGGCCCCAGTCCGGACGGCTGTTGCTGTCCACCATGGTGTACGCCGACGAGCTGGTCGACCCGGCCGAGGTCGACGGGTTCGCGTATCTCGACGGCGTCGACGTGTCGAAGAAGGAGCTCGACATGGCCGTGCAGCTCATCGAGTCGCTGTCCGAGGACTTCACCCCCGAGAAGCACTCCGACGACTACCGCACCGCAGTGCTCGAGCTGATCGAGCGCAAGGCGGCGGGCGAGACCGAGGTGGTGCCGGCGCCGGTCGAGGCCGGGTCGGACACGGTGGTCGACCTGATGGCCGCGCTCGAAGCCAGCGTGGCCGAGGCGAAGAAGGCCCGAAAGCGCCACCCGGCGGCCACCGGCAAGCCCACGGCCAAGAAGCAGCCGGCCAAGAAGAAGGCCGCGGCCAAGCGCAAGTCGGCCTGATCTTGGCCGAGCGGGTACGGGTGGAGGTCGGGCGCCGCGAGCTGTCGGTGTCCAACCTGGACAAGGTGCTGTACCCGCTGGTGGGCTTCACCAAGGCGCAGGTGATCCACTACTACGTGCAGATCGCGCCGGTGATGCTGCCCCATGTGCGGGGTCGGGGCGTGACGCTGCGGCGCTGGCCCGATGGGGTGGGAGCCGACTCGTTCTTCGAGAAGCGCTGCCCGGGGCACCGGCCGGAGTGGCTGGGCACGACGCCCGGCCCGGGCGACCGGGGCGGCGCCATCGAGTACTGCTGTCTGGACGAGGTGGCGGCGCTGGCCTGGACGGCCAACATGGCGGCGCTGGAGATCCATGCGCCCATGGCCAGGGGCGAGGACATCGATGCGCCCACCATGGTGGTGTTCGACCTCGATCCGGGCGAGCCGGCCACCATCATCGAGTGCTGCCAGGTGGCTCTCGACGTGGCTGACGTGCTGGACACGATCGGGCTGGCCGCCTGGCCCAAGACGTCGGGGAGCAAGGGGCTGCAGCTGTACGTGCCCCTCAACACGCCGCACACCCAGGAGCACGCCGGATCGTTCGCCCATGCCGTGGCCCAGCTGTTGGAGAAGCAGCATCCCGACCGGGTGTTGAGTGTGATGACCAAGAAGCTGCGCAAGGGCAAGGTGTTCATCGACTGGAGTCAGAACACCCGTCACAAGACCACCATCGCCCCCTACTCGCTGCGTGGCCTCGACCGACCGACGGTGTCCACGCCGCTCGGTTGGGACGAGGTGAGCGACGGGGCCGACGGCGAGCCGCTGGTGTTCGACGCCGATGAGGTGCTGGAGCGAGTCGACGAGTTGGGCGACCTGTTCGAGCCGACGGTCACGCTCGAGCAGCAGCTACCGGCCGCCGAGGGCTGACTCGAGCTGCCCGGCCACGGCCAGCACCCGCCCGTCGTGCCCGGGCGGCCCGATGATCTGCACGCTGTTGGGTAATCCGTCGTGGTCGAAACCCCACGGCAGGGCCAGCGCCGGGGCACCGCACAGGTTCCACAGGTAGGTGGGCTGGAGGAACGCCAGGATGTTCCGGTCGAGGACCACCGATCCGGTCTCGGCGGGTGGCGCGTTCAACGGTCCGACAGGGGTGATGAGGATGTCGACCTCGGTGAAGAGCTGGTCGATGGCATCGCGAAACGCGGCTCGGAACAGGCCTGCCTGCACCAGCGCGTCGGTGTCGATGCCCTGGGCCTGCTCGAGGAGCTGGCGGAACTGCGGGGAGTAGTCGTCGGCTCGGGCGGGGTAGGTGGATCGGTGGGCGGCGGCGACCTCGGCCAACAGGATGGTGTGGTAGGGGTCGAGCGACTCGGCCCGGAGGGGGATGGTGACGGGCAGCACCGATGCGCCGGCCGCAGCCAGTTGCTCGTTGGCCTGCTGAACGCAGCCGACCAGCCCGGGATCGGTGTTGGTGGTGACGAAGCCTTCGTCGAAGCCGACCCGCAGGGGCGTGGGCGCCGGCTCGGCCCAGTCGGCCGGCCGGCGAAGGCTGGTGAGGTCGCGGGGGTCGTGGCCGGCCATGGTGCGGGTCACCAGTGTCGCGTCGGCCACGGTGGTGGTCAGCGGACCGGCATGGTCGTAGGAGGCGGCCAGGGGGAACACGCCGTGGCGGCTGATGCGCCCCCACGTGGGTTTGAACCCGACGCAGCCGTTCCACGCCGCTGGATTGCGGATGGAGGCCACGGTGTCGCTGCCCAGGGCGAAGGGCACCAGTCGGGCGGCGACGGCCACGCCCGAGCCGCTGCTGGACCCGCCCGGGGTGCGGTCGGGGTCATGGGGATTCACCGGGCTGATGAGCTGGGGGTGATGGGCGCTGCCGGCGAACTCGGTCATCACCAGCTTGGCCACCGGGATGGCGCCGCCATCGATCAGGCGCTGCACCGCCGTGGCGTTCTTGGTGGGCACGTTGTCGGCCAGGATGATGGACCCCGCCGCGGTGGTGACGCCGGCCGTGTCGTACAGGTCCTTGATGCCGAACGGCACCCCGTGCAGCGGGCCCAGCGGGTCGCCGTCGGCCACGGCGCCCTCGGCCACCACCGCGGCGGCCCGGGCCTCCTCGAACATGGGCGTGGCCACCGTGTGGTACCGGTCGTCGTGCTCCTCGAACCGGGCGACGAACGCATCGACGACCTCCACCGGCGACAGCTCTCGGTGGGCAATGGCGGCCGCCAGTTCGGTGGCGCTTCGCAGGTGCAGGTCATCGGACACGTCACCAACCTACGGGCCGGCTCCCCGGGCTTTCCATCGGTTGTGGTGGTCGCAGAGGGGTTGGCCGTTGGTTTGGGTGGTTTGTCCGCCGTTGAGCCAGGGTTTGATGTGGTCGATCTCGCATTTGGTGGCGGGGAGGTCGCAGGTGGGGTGGGCGCAGGTCTGGTGGTGGGCGAGGATGGCGTGGCGGGCGTTGCCGGTGTAGAGGCGTGCTTTGCGGCCCATGTCGATGGTGACCCCGGGGTTGTCGAAGACGATGCGGCGGACTTCGCCGAGGAGGGCTTGGTGGAACATGTCGGTGGGGGTGATGGGTTCGCCGTCGAGGAGCCGGCAGGTGCCGTCGTCGACGGGTTGGGGGTCGGTGCCGGTGAGTTTGGCGAGTTCGGTGTGGAAGGTGTGCCAGTCACAGACGATGTTGACCAAAGGCAAGGGTCGTTTGCCGTTGGTGGGTGCGGTGGCGGCTCGCTGGGCCATTTCGACGAGGGCGTCGGCTCGTCGTTGGGTGGGGGTTCGGGCCAGATGGGTGACATTGGCTTGTTCGCCGTGACGCTGGCGGGCGTGGGTCCAGTCGTTGTCGAAGAGTTCGTGTTCGATGCGTTCGAGGGCGGTGTTGAAGGTTTCGAAGGCCAGGGGTTCGAGCCAGCCGTCGATGCGACCCATGCCGTTGAGTGATCGTGAGGCGTGGAGGTGGCGTTGGCCGGTGTGGTCGCGCCGGTCGGCGTTGGTGGCGGCGGGGTCGACGATGTTGACCCAGTGCCGCAGCGCGATCCGAAACGACCGCCACGGGAGCTCCGTCGCCTTCGAGACCAGGAACGCCTCGGCCGCCGTGAACTGGTCGGGGCGTGAGGCCTGGGCCCACCCCAACACATCGACATGGCGGGCGGTGATCTCGCCCGCTTCGAACGCGGCTTCGGCCACCGGGAGGTGCTGGAGGGTTCGGGACCGGTGCCGGCACCGATCATGATCGCCTTTGGGGCTGCGGGTCCGATACGCCAGCCACGCCCCCGAGGACTTCGACCCATCGACCGTCCAGGCCTGGGACCGATGAAACACCTCCGTGGCCGCCGCCTCGATGGCATCCAACCGGGCCCGCAACCTCGACAGATCCACCAGCGCCTCGCCGATCACGTCACCAGGCAGATCCACCCAATCGACCTTGGCCAACAGATCCACCGCCCCGGCCACATCATCCAACTCCACAATCGAACACATGTTCGCACACTACCAACCAGGCCCGACACTCTCGGTGGGCGACCAGCCCTAGCCTCGCCCCATGCCTGCGATCGACCATCTGGTGTACGCCTCGCCCGACCTGGCCGAGGGCATCGCCCGCATCGAGGCGCTGACCCGCGTTCGACCCCAGGAGGGTGGCGTCCACCCCGGTGTCGGCACCCGCAACGCGCTGGTCGGCCTCGGCGACGACTGCTACCTCGAGGTCGTCGGCATCGATCCCGATCAGCCGGCCCCCGACTTCGGTCGGCCCTTCGGTATCGACGACCGCCAAGATCCCGGCCTGGTGGCCTGGGCCATCCATCCAACACGAGGCGAGTCACTGGCCGATGTCGCCGGTCGGTTGCGGGCGTCGGGGTTCGACCCCGGCGAGCCCGTCACCATGAGCCGCACCACGCCGGCCGGGGAGGAGCTGAACTGGCGGCTCACGTTCCCCATCGCCGGCGTCGGGGCGCTGCCGTTCGTCATCGACTGGGGTGACACCGAGAGCCCGGCCCGCTCGGC
>JAOUEE010000217.1 GCA_029858875.1 Acidimicrobiia bacterium | reverse complement strand
GGGGGGGGGGGGGTGTGGAGCCCGGTTGACTGTTTGGCGGGATGGGGCGGTGCGGTGGGGTGAGTGGGGGTGTGCGGCCTCGTCGAATGACCGGCGGGACCGAGCGGTCCGGTGTGATTGTGGATTCCCTGATGGGCACCCATAGACTGCGTCGCTGGCTCGGCGCGCGTGTACGCGCTGCCAGACGTCCCCCCGGACCGTTTCTCGAGAGGTTATTCGTGCCCACTATTCAACAGCTCGTTCGCAAAGGACGGCAGTCGAAGCGCCGCAAGGAATCCACGCCGGCGCTGAAGGGCGCGCCCCAGCGACGTGGCGTCTGTACCCGTGTGTACACGACCACTCCCAAGAAGCCGAACTCGGCGCTGCGCAAGGTGGCCCGTGTGCGCCTCACCAGCGGCATCGAGGTCACGGCGTACATCCCCGGCGAGGGCCACAACCTCCAGGAGCACAGCATCGTGCTGGTGCGGGGTGGTCGTGTGAAGGACCTTCCCGGTGTCCGCTACAAGATCATCCGCGGCACGCTCGACACGTCGGGTGTGCGCGATCGCAAGCAGGCCCGTAGCCGGTACGGCGCCAAGAAGGACTGACACCGATGCCTCGTAAGGGACCCGCACCGCGCCGCGAACTGGCGCCCGATCCGGTTTACGACCAGCTGGTCGTCACCCAGGTCGTCAACAAGGTGCTCCAACACGGCAAGCGCTCCACCGCCGAGCAGATCGTGTACGCCGCCCTCGAGCAGGTGTCGGCCAAGACGGGCGACGAGCCCATTGCCACGCTGAAGCGGGCCGTCGACAACGTCCGCCCCCAGCTCGAGGTCAAGAGTCGCCGGGTCGGGGGGGCCACCTACCAGGTCCCGGTCGAGGTCAAGCCCCGTCGGGCCAACACCCTGGCCATCCGCTGGCTCGTCGAGTTCTCGCGTCAGCGACGCGAGCGCACCATGGCCGATCGCCTGGCCAACGAGGTGCTCGACGCCTCCAACGGCGTCGGCGCGGCCATGAAGCGCAAGGAAGACATGCACAAGATGGCCGAATCCAACAAGGCCTTCGCCCACTACCGCTGGTGACCGGCGCCGCTTGACGGCCCCTTGCCTCTAGACTTTTCCCACGACCGGGCTCTCGCGGCCCGGTCGAGGTGTGTCTCGACCACGCCCCGTTCAGCTTCACGAAGGAACATCCACGGACATGTCCGAGCGAATCTCTCTCGATCGCACCCGCAACATCGGCATCATGGCCCACATCGACGCGGGCAAGACCACCACCACCGAGCGGATCCTGTACTACACGGGCCGCAACTACAAGATCGGTGAGGTCCACGACGGCGCCGCCACCATGGACTGGATGGAACAGGAGCAGGAGCGCGGGATCACCATCACCTCCGCGGCCACGGCCTGTATCTGGAACAACCACCGCATCAACATCATCGACACCCCCGGGCACGTGGATTTCACGGTCGAGGTCGAGCGTTCACTGCGCGTGCTCGACGGTGCGGTCGCGGTGTTCGACGGCGTGGCCGGTGTCGAGCCGCAGACCGAGACGGTGTGGCGCCAGGCCGACAAGTACGGCGTGCCCCGCATGTGCTTCGTCAACAAGATGGACCGCACCGGTGCCGACTTCTTCTTCTGTCTCGACACCATCAAGGAGCGACTCACCCCTGATGTCGCCGTGCTCCAGTTGCCCATCGGCGCCGAGGGCGATTTCGCGGGGGTCGTCGACCTGGTGGAGATGCGGGCGCTCATCTGGCAGGGTGAGGATCTCGGCGCCAGTTGGGACGAGGTGGACATTCCCGACGAGCTCGCCGACCAGGCCGAGCAGTACCGCACCGAGCTGCTGGAGGCGCTGGCCGACACCGACGATGCGCTGATGGAGAAGTACCTCGAGGGTGAGGATCTGTCGGCCGACGAGATCAAGGCTGCCATCCGCAAGGCGTGTATCGCCGGTGACGTGGTGCCCATCCTGTTGGGCACCGCCTTCAAGAACAAGGGCGTACAGCCACTGCTCGACGCGGTGGTCGACTACCTGCCGTCGCCCCTCGACGTGCCCGACACCGTGGGCACCGATCCCAAGTCGGGTGAGGAGATCACCCGCAAACCCGATCCCGATGCTCCCTTCTCGGCGTTGGCCTTCAAGATCATGACCGATCCCCACGTGGGCAAGCTCACCTACTTCCGGGTGTACAGCGGTCACCTCGACAAGGGTGGCCAGGTCACGAACACCCGCACCACGGCCAAGGAACGCATCGGTCGTCTGCTCGAGATGCACGCCAACAACCGCGAGGACCTCGACGACGTCTCCGCCGGCGACATCGCCGCCGGCATCGGCCTCAAGAACACCCGCACCGGCGACACCCTGTGCGACACCAACGCCCAGATCATCCTCGAGGATCTGACCTTCCCCGACCCCGTGATCCACGTGGCCGTCGAGCCCCGATCCAAGGGCGATCAGGACAAGCTCAGCAAGGCGTTGTTCGCGCTCTCCGAGGAGGACCCCACCTTCCAGGTGGAGACCAACGAGGAGACGGGCCAGACCATCATCGCCGGTATGGGCGAGTTGCACCTCGAGGTGCTGGTCGACCGGATGCTGCGCGAGTTCAAGGTGGACGCCACCGTCGGCAAGCCGCAGGTGGCGTACCGCGAGACGGTCACCAAGGTGGTCGAGAAGGACACGTACACCCACAAGAAGCAGACCGGTGGCTCCGGGCAGTTCGCCGAGGTCACCATCCGCCTCGAGCCCAACCCGGGTGAGGGCTACGAGTTCGTCGACGAGATCTCGGGTGGTCGCATCCCCAAGGAGTACATCCCCTCGGTCGATCACGGCATCCGTGACTCGATGACCAACGGGGTGCTGGCCGGCTATCCCACCGTCGATGTCAAGGTGTCGCTCATCGACGGCAAGTTCCACGACGTCGACTCGTCCGAGATGGCGTTCAAGATCGCCGGAACCATGGCGTTCAAGCAGACGGCTCGCAAGGCGAAGCCGGTGCTGCTCGAGCCGGTCATGGCCGTCGAGGTCGTCACTCCCGACGACCATCTCGGTGATGTTGTCGGCGATCTCAACTCTCGCCGCGGCAAGATGAAGGGCACTGAACAGCGGGGCAACAACCAGGTAATCGACGCGTCGGTGCCGTTGTCGGAGATGTTCGGCTACGCTACCGACCTGCGTTCGCGGACCCAGGGTCGCGCCACGTACACGATGCAGTTCGACTCATATGAGCAGACCCCTGCAACCGTGCAAGAAGAAATCGTCGCTCGCGTACGCGGTGAGTGACTGATCTGCAATCTGGATCCGCCACCCGATCCAACCCCACCCGATCCAACACAAGGAAACACCCCAAGGGATAGTCATGGCCAAGGAGACCTTCGAGCGCAACAAGCCCCACGTCAATGTGGGCACGATGGGTCACATCGACCACGGCAAGACCACGCTCACTGCCGCCATCACCAAGGTCCTGTCGGACAACGTCGAGGGCAACGCCTTCACCGAGTTCGAGAACATCGACAAGGCCCCCGAAGAACGTGAGCGGGGCATCACCATCAACGTGAGTCACGTCGAGTACGAGACCGAGAATCGGCACTACGCCCACGTCGACATGCCCGGTCACGCCGACTACATCAAGAACATGATCACCGGTGCGGCCCAGGTCGACGGGGCCATCCTGGTGGTGTCGGCGGCCGACGGACCCATGCCCCAGACTCGTGAGCACGTGCTGCTCGCCCGTCAGGTGGGCGTGCCCAAGATCATCGTGGCCCTCAACAAGGTCGACATGGTCGACGACGACGAGCTGATCGAGCTGGTCGAGATGGAGGTCCGGGAGCTGCTCGACGAGTACGACTTCCCCGGTGACGACACCCCCATCATGCCGGTCTCGGCGCTGAAGGCCCTCGAAGGCGACGCCGATGCGGCCGCCCAGGTCCTGGCCCTCATGGCCGAGGTCGACAGCTACATCCCCGAGCCCGAGCGGGCGCTGGACAAGCCGTTCCTCATGCCCATCGAGGACGTCTTCTCCATCACCGGCCGCGGCACCGTGGTCACCGGCAAGATCGAGCAGGGCAGGATCAACACCGGCGACAACATCGAGATCGTCGGCATCCGTGACACCCAGACCACCACCTGTACCGGTGTCGAGATGTTCCGCAAGCTGCTCGACGAGGGCATGGCCGGCGACAACATCGGCGCCCTACTTCGGGGTATCGACAAGGAAGACGTGCAGCGTGGCCAGGTGCTGGCTGCTCCGGGCAGCATCACGCCGCACACCAGGTTCGAGGCCGAGGTCTACGTGCTGACCAAGGAGGAGGGTGGCCGTCACAAGCCGTTCTTCTCCAACTACCGGCCCCAGTTCTACTTCCGTACCACCGACATCACCGGCACCATCGACCTGCCCGAGGGCACCGAGATGTGCATGCCTGGTGACAACACCAAGATGACGGTCGAGCTCATCAACCCGATCGCCATGGACGATGGACTCCGGTTCGCCATCCGCGAGGGTGGTCGCACCGTCGGCGCCGGCGCCGTCACGAAGATCCTCGAATAATGGCGAGCAGCCAGAAGATCCGGATCCGGCTCAAGGCCTACGACCACGAGATCATCGATCAGTCCGCCAAGAAGATCGTCGAGACGGTCAAGCGGACCCAGGCCGAGGTCCGAGGTCCGGTGCCCTTGCCCACCGAGAAGCACCGCTACACGGTGATTCGCGGTCCCCACAAGGACAAGGATTCGCGCGAGCACTTCGAGATGCGGATCCACAAGCGCCTCCTCGACATCCTCGAGCCGTCCCCCAAGACGGTCGACTCGCTCCAGCGTCTGGATCTTCCGGCCGGCGTCGATATCGAGATCAAGATCGGAAACTGACCGTCGAGCCGGTAGGCTGCCAATAGAACACTTACTGATGCCGGGCTCCAGGGCCCGGCATCGGACGTTTTGGGATCGTTTCGGAGGTCCCCCCGACTCACATCGGCGACCCGACCGCCGACCGGCAGAGCATGCGAAACGCCGTGGTCGTGCTGGTCGTGGTGGCCGGTCTCGCCGGCTGCTCGTCGTCGGAGCCACCCCCGTCGGTGGGGGACGGACTGGCCCGTGAGGTGGCTACCGCCGAGGGCGCGATGACGAGCGTCTCCGCTCTGGTCTACGGCCAGGCCGTCGCAGGGCTTCACGATCAGCTGGCCGTACACACGGACTTCCGGCTCACCGTCGCCGGTCGCGACTCCACCGGCTCTCTGGAGCTCGATGTCGCCTCCGGGTCATTCGGGGCGGCCGTCGAGACCGAAGGCGCGGATGTCGAGGTGATCGTCGCCGACGGGGAGCACTTCCGTCTCGAGGGTGCCGGTGGCGACTGGATCCACCAGGCCGACGATGTCGCACTCAGTGTTGCCAGGGTGCTGGGGTTCGCCACCTTCGCCGATCTGGGTCTCAGCGAGATCGGCGACCTGATCGTGGACCCGGGCTCCCACCCGCAGTCCTTGGACACCCGTCTCGGCTCGTACGGATTCGAAGAGGGTCATCGACTCGTGAACGGTGAGGTATCGGTCGAGTTCTGGGTGAGCCAGGACACCGGACTTCTCACGGTGGTCGCCGTGGAGGACCTCGATGGGGTGACCGGTGAGATCGCGTACACGCCGCTACCCGCGCCACTTGTGATCGCGAGACCAGGGCAGTGATCGCGAGCAGCATGGGTCGAATGACTCATGTCCCGTCTCAGCCCGCCGACCGGTTCAGACATGAGTCGCCTCGCTTTGCTGCTCGTCTCCGCCATCGGGCTGGCCGCATGCTCGTCGGCCGGCACCGGGTCGGCCGGACCTGACGTTGCCCGCGAGCTGCCCGTCGCGGTGGCGACGACCAGGACCGCACCGGAGACCGTTCCCTCGCCAGGGCAGCAGATGGTGGCCAGCGCGTTCGAGGAGGCCGTGGGCGTGCTCGTCGGCGGGGACGGTGTGCGGCTCACCTTCGAGGGAGCCGAGGAGGGGTATGTCACCACGGGCTGGGTGGAGATGGATCTGCGAACGGGTGAGTTCCACTCAACCGAGGACGAGCTCTACGACACGGGCGAACGAATCCGGTCCGAGTTCATCCTGGTGGGTGACGAGATCCACGCCCGTCTGGCGCACGGGGGTGCTGAACTCGGCGATCTCGACTGGACGGTCGAGCCGGTCGAGCCTGCG
Source organism: Acidimicrobiia bacterium (assembly GCA_029858875.1). Classification (GTDB taxonomy): domain Bacteria; phylum Actinomycetota; class Acidimicrobiia; order Acidimicrobiales; family SHLQ01; genus JAOUEE01. The sequence goes on along the minus strand of JAOUEE010000217.1, from coordinate 524 downwards.
CTTCGACAGGAGTTCGTCGATGAAGCGCTCACGCTGACCGGGCGAGGCGGTGGCTCGCTGGAGCGCATCGTCCGGTACCTGAATGAACTGCCGTTCGATGTCATCGACCTGGGTCGGTCCGAGGTGGGCGAGAGGACCAGCACGGGCCGCCAGGTGATCTTCGAGGCGGCAGACATCTCGCAGCTACTTCGCATGAACGGGCTCGAGCTCGTGGGGCCGTCCGATCCGCCTGGCCAGACCTATTACGAGTTCTGGGTGGATGAAGCCACCGGTGCGCTGACGCGCTTGGCCCTGGCCGGTGTGCAGTTCCACGACGGCGAGGCGCTGGAGGGGTTCGGCGGTCGGATCGACTACGAGGTCAGCGTCATCGACCTCGACGCACCCGGTTGAGGCCAAACACCCTTTCTGACGAGCACGTCGGTTTGCTGGCTCATCGGATTCTGGCGGGGGTGAGGGTGTTGAGTAGCGCCCAGTTGGGTCGGCCGGCGTAGAGCAGGGCGCGGATGCGGTAGTTGCGGAAGCGC
>JAOUEE010000216.1 GCA_029858875.1 Acidimicrobiia bacterium | reverse complement strand
GGCGTGTCGGTGCTCTGCCCAGAGCTGGTCGACACCCGCATCTTCGAATCCGAGCGCAACGCCCCGGCGGGCGTCAGCGCGGAGAACGAGATCATGCCCCGGCTGCGCGAGACCATCGGCGCTGGCGGTCTGGCTCCGGCGGCCGTGGCCGCCCGCGTGATCGATGCCATCCGTACCGAGACCTTCTGGATCCTGACCCATCCCCAGACCTACGACCGGGCCTACGGGCGGTTCAACGATCTCCGGGCCGGCCGCAACCCCAGCGACCCCTACGCCGGACTGCGGGACGAGGTCTCCCCGACCGACGGCTGACGTTACCGTGACCCCCGTGGACGACGAACGACTCCCCCCGGGTTTCTCGGCCATCGTCGCCAACATCGGCGTCCGTGACGAGACCGACGACTTCAGCGTCGTGGTGGCTGATCGCCCCTGTGCTGCGGCGGCCGTATTCACCCGGTCGCGTTTCGCAGGACCCAGCGTCGAGTTGTCGCGCCGCCACGTGGCCGACGGCACGCTCCAGGCCGCGGTGGTGATCTCGAAGAACGCCAACGTTGCCACCGGTGACGAGGGCGCGTCCAACGCCCGCGAGGTCGCGCAACGGGTGGCCGCGGCCTTGGACATCCCGGTCGAGTCGGTGCTGTTGAGCTCGACGGGTGTCATCGGACGGCAGTACCCGATGGCGCGTGTGCGAGCCGCCCTCGAGTCGCTCGGGCCACCCACCCACACCGACGCCACGGCCGTGGCTCGGGCCATGATGACCACCGACACGGTGCCCAAGGTCGCGGTGGCGCAGGCCGGCGCGGCCCGGGTGGTCGGCGTGGCCAAGGGCGTCGGCATGATCGAGCCGAACATGGCCACGATGTTGGCCCAGGTGTTCACCGATGCCGAGATCGCGGCCCCGCAGCTCGATGCCATCTTCCGGCGGGTGGTGGACGGCACCTTCAACTGCTTGAGCGTCGACACCGACACGTCGACGTCGGACACCGCGGTGGTGCTGGCCAGCGGTGGGGCCGGCCCGGTCGATCACGATGTTCTCGAGGCGGCGCTCGGTGACGTGTGCCTGTCGCTCACCCGGCAGCTGGCCCGCGACGGCGAAGGGGCCGAGAAGTTGCTGGTCGTGCAGGTGACCGGCGGGCGTGACCCGGCCCAGGCCAAGCGGGTGGCCAAGGCGGTGGTCAACAGCCCGTTGGTGAAGACCGCGGTCCACGGGGCCGATCCCAACTGGGGCCGGGTGGTCATGGCCATCGGCAAGTGCGAGGACGACACCGACATCGATCAGCGACGCGTGGTGGTGCGCTTCGGTGACCACGAGGTGTATCCGGCGCCCGTCGACGAACCCGGCCTGGCCCGGCTCGAGGAGCTGATGCGGGCGGCCGAGGTGCACATCGGGGTCGATCTGGCAGTGGGCGACGGCGCGGCCACCGTCTACGGGTGCGATCTCACCGACGGATACATCCGCATCAACGCCGACTACACCACCTGAGCGACCCGGATCGTCGGTCAGGGGCAGGCACCCGAGGCCCGCAGGGTGGCGATGGCCTCATCGTCTCGACCGAGGACATCGCGCAGGATCTCGTCGGTGTGCTCACCCAGGCATGGCGAGGGGCCGGCCGGACGAAGCTCGGTGGCCGACATGCGGGTGGGATTGGCCAGCTGCCGTTCGGCGCCCTGGGCCGCGTGGTGCAGAGTGAGGATGGCGCCACGCTCGGTGAGGTGTGGGTCGGCCAGATGGGCGACTGGACCCATCACCGGCATGGCCGACACCCCGCGATCCTGCAATCGTTGCGCCGCCTCGGCATCGGTGAACTGCCGACACCACTGGGCGAGGCGTTGGTCGATCTCGTCGCGCCGGGCCAGCCGGCCTTCGAGGTGGTCGAGGTCGGGGTCCGGGCTCCAGCCGCAGGCCACCACCAGCCGATTCCAGGCACCGTCATCGGGCACGGCCACCGCCACCCAGGTGTCGTCCTCGGCGGCCGGGTAGACGTCGTGGGGTACGGCGAGATCACTGCGGTTGCCTCGGGGCCGGGGGTCGACGCCGGTCCGGTCGGCCTCGGTGAACAGGTGGCCGAGCAGATAGGCCCCCGCCTCGGCCTGGGCCATGTCGATGAGGCCGCCGCGACCGGCCTGGCGCCGATGGCGGATGGCGGCCAGCACGGCGACGGAGAGGAGCTTGCCGGCGATGTGGTCGGGGTGGTTGAGGGACGACCCGCACGGGTACGGGGCGTCCGGGTGGTTCCACAACAGGTGGATTCCGGAGAAGGCGGCGTTGACCGGACCGAATGCGGGCAGGTCGGCCATTGGTCCGGTGCGCCCGAAGCCCTGTGACGACACGTAGATCACCTCGGGGTTCACACTCCGGACATCGTCGTAGCCGACACCGTGGCGGGCGAGCACCCCGCCACGGAGGTTCTCGGCCACCACGTCGGCGGTGGCGCACAGCTCGAGGGCCAGGTCCCGCCCGGTCGGTGAGGCCACGTCGATGGAGATGGTCCGACACCCACGTGACTCGGTGTTGAAGGCGAAGCTCCGGTTCGGGTCGCCCATGCCTGCCGCTCGGATGGGATCGGGATGGTTGGCCGCCTCGATGCGGATCACATCGGCTCCCAGCTCGGACAGCATCCAGCACATCTCGGGAACGACCGCAGCCATGCCGAACTCCACGATGCGGATGTCGCTCAGCGGCAGTTCCGGCGCGCCGGTGATCGTTCCATCGATCGGGGCGGGAACCGCGGGGGTCTGCTCCAGCGGCCGCGGGTCGGAGGGGGCGCGTGGTGCGGCCCCGTCGAGTTGCCACGGTGCACTCGCGAGGAGCGCCCCGCCCTCGTTGCGATGGAAGAACCCCCGCCCCTGTGTCTGCTCGTGTCCGACGAACTCGGACAGGGAGTGGATCACGCCGATCGGGAAGTCGGCCTCCAGCGCGAACTCCCAGATCTGGGCCCGGGTCATGGTGGTCAGCTTCTCGGCCGCGATGGCCCGGATGATGTCGGTGTTCATGATCCGGAAGGTGGACTCGAGCCACTCGTCACCCACCAGCGCCTCGGGCATTCCCAACAGCGCGACGAAGCCACGCCAATGCTGCTGGTGGCCGATGACCACCCGGACGAATCCGTCGGCGGCAGGTAGCACCCAGTACGTGCCCTCCGCATTGCGCTTTCCCTGCGCGGGGAAGAACGAGTTGACGTCGAGGTAGGACTGAACCACCACCGACCAGGGGTTCATCCCGGCCAGCGCCGCCTCCTGAGTGCTGACCTCGATGGTCTGGCCCCCGACCCGGTGCCGATCGAGCACCGCTCCGAGCGCGCCCACGGCCCCGTGGGTCGACGCGCAGTCGTGGGCCACGAAACCGGGCAGCCAACACGGTGGCAGGTGGGGGTGACCCGAGGCCCAGAGCGCTCCGCTGGCCGCGAACGCCGGAAGCGGCTCGAGGCGCCAGTGAGAGCGGGGACCCGACAGGCCCATGTCGGTGAGGGCGACGTGCACCAGGTGGGGGTGCCGCCGCACCGGCTCGCCGGCCGCCAGGCCGTGGCGAGGGGCCCGCTGCGGTCCCAGGTTCTCCACCAGGATGTCGGCCGTCGCCAACAGGTCCTCGAATCGGGCCGCATCGCCCGTCTCGCGCAGATCCAGAGCGAGGAGCTCCTTGTTGGCGTTGCGGAAGCGATGCGTGCTGTCGGTGCGCCCGAGCTGGCCGACGTCGTCGACCACCCGGGTGACCCGAGCGCCCAGATCCGACAGGATGCGGGCGCACAGCGCCCCGCGATCGTCGGTCACGTCCACGACGTGCAGATCGGTCAGGGGGAGCTCCATCGCCCGATCGTCGTCGCCGCTGCGGTGGCGGGCAAGCTCGCGGTGTTCGAATCGGGTCGACAACCGTGCTACACACACTCGCCATGACCGATGACGTGCTGTTGGAGGTGCGGGCCGAGCTCACCGGGCCGGGTGGATTGTTCGAGATCACCACCGAGGATGTCCGGGGGCGACCGATGGAGGTGTTCGCCAACCGCAAGCGTTCGTTGCGCGAGTACGTCGAGGCCGCCGCCGCCCACGGCGGCGCCGAGCACCTGGTGCTGGGCACACAACGGATCACGTTCGCCACGTTCACCGATCAGGTGGCCGCCGTGGGTGCGGCCCTCCGCGAGCACTACGGGGTCGGGCCCGGCGATCGGGTCGCCATCTTCTCGGCCAACCGTCCGGAGTGGGCCATCGCCTACTGGGCGACCGTCAGCCTGGGCGGGGTGGTCGCCGCCCTCAATGGCTGGTGGACGACCGACGAGGTCACGTTCGGCGTCGAGATGTCGGAGCCCAAGGTGCTGTTCGGGGACACCCGGCGCCTGGCTCGGCTGGGGCCCCAGCCCGACGAGGTGACCGTCGTGGACCTCGAGACCGAGTTCGGACCCCTCCGCTCCCACGCCCACGCCGGCCTGCCCGATCAGCCCATCGACGAGGATGACCCGGCCACCCTCCTGTTCACCAGCGGCACCACCGGACGCCCCAAGGGGGCGCTGATCTCGCACCGCGGGCTGATCGGCTTCGTCGACGGCATGGTCTACAACGGGGCCGAGAACGCCTTCGTCGCGGCCCGCCGCGGTGAGGCCGATCTGGGCGCCCCGCGGCCCCAGATGGTCACTCTGGCCACGAGTCCGATGTTCCACGTCTCGGGGCTGTTCGCCGGGGTCATCATGGGGTTGGCCCTCGGAGCCAAGCTGGTGTTGCGGGAGGGGCGTTTCGATCCGGTGGACGTCCTGCGCCTCATCGAGGAGGAGAAGATCACCAGCTGGTCGGCCATGGGCAGCATGGGCCCACGGGTGCTGGCCTGTCCCGACCTCGAGTACCGCGACACGGCATCGGTGACCAACATCGGGTTCGGTGGGGCTCCCGTCAGCGACGAGCTGCGGGCTCGGCTGCGCGAGGCCTTCCCCGCCTCCACCGGCAATCAGGGAATGGGGTACGGCAGCTCCGAATCGGTGGCCGTCATCACGTCGATCGGTGGTCAGGACTTCCTCGACCACCCCGACTCGTGCGGGCGGGTGAACCGCACCTTCGAGCTCCAGATCCGCGACGAGGACGGTCACGAGGTGGCCGACGGTGTGGAGGGTCTCATCCACGTGCGTTCGCCCTACACCATGCTGGGCTACTGGAAGAACGACGAGGCCACGGCCGAGACGGTCGATGCCGATGGCTGGCTCAACATGGGTGATGTCGGCCGGGTCGAGGACGGCTGGTTGATCATCAACTCGCGGGCTCGCGACATGATTCTGCGGGCGGCCGAGAACATCTATCCGGTGGAGATCGAGCACCGCCTCGACGCCCATCCCGACGTGTCCGAATCGGCGGTCCTCGGGGTCGACCATCCCGAGCTCGGCCAGGAGATCAAGGCCATCGTGGTCCCTTCGGGCCCCCGGTTCGACCCCGAGGCGCTGGCTGCCTGGGTGGGCGAGGCGCTGTCGGCCCACAAGGTGCCCTCCATCTGGGAGCGGCGGGCCGAGCCCCTTCCCCGCAACGCGGCGGGCAAGGTCGTCAAGGGTGTGCTCACCGGGGACCAGCAGCTCGGTCAGGTCGAGGAGTGAAGCGCCGGCGATGACCGGTCAGGAGAACGCGGGGATCACCTCGGCGCCCATCAGCTCGATCGTCTGCATCACCTTCTCGTGCGGGATCTTGTAGGGGTTCACCAGGCACAGCAGCAGGTCCACGCCGGCCGCCTCGTACTCCCGGGCCTGGGCCAGCGCCGTCTCGGGGTCCCCGCACAGGCAGGCGCTGCTGTCGATCAGGTAGTCCATGGTCAGGTGGTCGAGTAGCCCCTGGCTGACCGTCTCCATGGCGGACTCGAGGTACTCGTAGGAACCGAGCCCCCGATCGTCACCCGAACGCTGGGCATCCATCTCCATCATCCACGCCGGAACGCTGGCCACCAGCTCGACGGCCCGACGCGGGTACCAGAGGAACGACTCCTCGGCGACCTCGCGCGCCTCCGCCGCGGTGGGGGCGACGTTGACCATCGTGAAGGTGGAGGCCTGGTTGTTGACGAAGTGGCCGAGCGGCTGGGTGCAGTTGGCGATGCCCTCCCGGTAGGCGTCGATGCGCTGCTTCACGTTGGCGGGGTCGGTGGCCACCGCGAACGAGCACAGGCCCAGCCCGAGCTCGCCCACCGTGCGGTGGTTGCGGGCGTCGCCGGTGGCTCCCCACAGCGGAGGATGGGGCTTCTGTCGGGGCTTGGGATGCACCCGCCGTGCGGGCATGGAGAAGAACTCGCCGTCGAACGAGAAGACGTCGTTGGTCCAGGCCCCGACCGTGAACTCGATGGCTTCTCGCCACGAGTCGCGGGTGGTGTAGGGGTCGATGGCGAAACCCTCCATCTCCAGTCGGGTGGAGGACCGCCCCGTGCCCACGTCGACTCGGCCGTCGCTGATCAGGTCGAGCACGGCGACCGACTCGGCGGTGCGGATGGGATGGCGGTAACCGGCGGGCATGAGCCGAACGCCGTATCCGAGCCGCAGGTTGGTGGTACGCGCCGCGATGGCGCCGTACAGCACTTCGGGATTGGAGCAGTGGCTGTACTCGTCGAGGAAGTGGTGCTCCACCGTCCAGACGGCATGGAACCCGAGCCGGTCGGCCGCCACCGCCTGCTCGATCACCTGCTGGTAGGCGAGGTACTCGCTGTCTTGTTCCCATGGCTGGGCCACGGGGATCTCGTAGAACAGGGCGAACTTCAT
>JAOUEE010000215.1 GCA_029858875.1 Acidimicrobiia bacterium | reverse complement strand
TCACCACATGCACCGGTTCGCCTGAGGCGCGACGTTCTCACAACGGTGGCGTGAGCACCTCGGGTTCGCCGTCGCCCACCAAGACCATGTCCCGGCGACTGAGGGTGCCGAACGACTCGAGGAAGATCGCACTCTCGACGCTGAGCACCATGCCCGCCTCGAGCAGTGCCTCGTGCCCGGTCCGAGCGTCGATGACGGGCAGCTCGAACCCCATGCCTGATCCCCGCACCAGCCAGTGCTCGGGTGCGCCGGCGGCAACTTCGGCACCGGTGGCGCCGGCCCGGCATCGGGCCACCAGAGTGCATTGCGCTTCGTCGAGCCGATCGCGTTCGCTGTTGAGAGTCGGGCCGGCCAGGTCGACCGCCACGGTGCGTCCGAGACCGCCCTCGTAGCCCTCGACCAGGAACGACAGATCGATTCGCACCAACGACCCGGCGTGGATGGCGGTGTCGGTCGATCCCTTCGGCTGTTCGAACTCCCGGGACGACGTCGCCCGCACCGTGGGCACATCGGCCGGCTGGAGTCGGCCGTGACGACTGGCCGCGGCCACCGCCGTGCCGGCCACGTGGTTCTCGCTGACGCCGCCGCTGAGGGCGAGCCGAGCTGCTTCCATGGCCACCTGGGCCACACCGATCCCGTGGCGGATGGCGGCCACCTCGGCGGGCAGCTTCACCCGTCGGGCGCCGTCCAGGCAGTGGTCGGCCGCCACGACCTCGGCATCGGGCGCCAGCATGGCCAGTAACTGCCCGAAGCCGGGCGACAGGCCGTCCACGCCGATCCGACGGGCTTGGGCCAGGCCGGGTACGGCACCCAGCCGGCCGGCCACCGTGGCCGCATTCCAGCTGATGCCGTGGAGGTTCTCGAAGGGCACCAGCTCGGAGACCCCCTCTTCCCAGGTGGACAGCACGTACAGATCTCCGGACCCGACCACCAGCGTGGCCACGGCCCCGAACGGCCGGGTCCCCGCCGTCCACAGCTGCTCGGAGCCGGTCAGGTAGCGCACATCGTCGCGTCGCCCCAGGATCAAGATGTCGAGGTCGATGGCCCGCGCCGCCGCCCGGGTGCGGGCAAAGCGGTCACGGATGAGATCGTCGGAGCTCATGCGGCGAAGGGCGCGTAGGTGTGGCCGCCGCCCAGGACCCGGTACCCCGAGTCGGTGATGGTGACGATCTCCTCGGCTCGGTAGCCGCCCACGCCGTCGCGCCACACGGCGGGTTCCAGGACGATGACCATGCCCGGCTCCAGCACGATGCGAGCGTCGGCCTCGGGACCGTTGTCGGTGCCGGCCATCGGGTATTCGGCGCTCTCCACGCCGATGCCGTGGAAGAGGTAGAAGTGGTCGAGCCACGGCTTGGTTCCGTCGGCGGCTTCGACGGCCGCCACGGTGAGGTCTTGGCCGGTGACGCCCGGCGCGATCCGCTCGTGTACCGCAGCCATGACCGCCCGCCATCGTTCGAACAGGGCCTGTTCCGCAGCGTTGGGTTGGCGGCCGCACACCCACGTGCGCCCGAAGTCGGATGCGTAGCCGCAAACGTCGACACCGGAGTCCACCCAGATCAGATCCCCCTGGTGGTAGATCGGGTTCCCGACGCCGGTGGGAAAGGCGACGTCGCCGGTGGTGGTGCGGGGACCGTCGGCGATCGATCGGGGCATGGCCTGGAAGATCGGATCGATGAGGTTGGTGTCGACACCGTTCTCCAACAGACAGGAGAGGAAGGCGGCAACCACATCACCACGCGTGGCGTCGGGCACCAGCGCGGCGGCCGCCTGCTCCATGGCCGCGTTGTTCTGGAGCTGGGCCGCCTCGATGCAGGCGATCTCGTCGGCCGTCTTGATGCGTCGGGCCCGACCGATGAGGGCGGATGCGTCGATTCCGTCACGCCACAGGTCGTGGCGCAGCATGGGTCCGGTCCACCAGTCGACGGCCACCCGGGCCGTGGGTCCGGCGGCCGCAGCCACCTGGGCGCGCATCCGGCCCATCTCCTCGTCGAGTGTGGGCCGCACGGCCTCGTCGGGCTTGCAGCGGAGCCCCTTCGGGTCGCCACCGAACAGCGTGGGGTGGTCGTCGCCGGCGACGACCACCGCGATGGGTGCCTCGGAGAGGGAGTGACTGACGTCGGCCATGGCCACGGGATGGCCGGTGGCATAGGTGACGTTGGGCTGGTGGAGCAGCACCAGGGCGTCGACCTCGGCTCGGGCCATCTCAGCCTGGATGCGGGCGTGTCGCTCGCGACACATGCGATCGAAGTCCACACCCTCGGGCACCAGCATGGGGCGAGCCTAGTGGCCAGCTCAACGGCCGTACGACGGCGGGCCGTCGGCGTCTGGGACCCGCCCGGCCCGTCCTCTACGGTTCGCACATGCCCGAATCCGATCCCACCATCGATCGAACCTCACATCTGGACCAGGTTCGACAGGCCCTCGATGACGGGGACCTCGACCGGGCTCGTGACCAGCTCGATCGGGCCGAGCGCCAGGCCCGGCAACTCAAGGACTACAGCATCTCGTGGATCGCCGATTGCCTCTCGTTCATCGCCGAAGAGCTGGGGGAGGAAGCGGTCGAACGGGCGCTCCGCCGCTTCGGTGAGCGCCAGCTGGCCCCGACCGAGGATGCTCCCGACCTCTGGTCGGTGCCGGCCGAGGTCCGAGCCAAGGTGGTGTCACGGGCCATGTTGGCCAACTTCGGGTCTGTGGAGGTCGAGGAGGACGACGACAAGATCACCCTTCGGTTCCGCTGCGGAAGCGGCGGCTGGTTGATCGACGAGGGCGCCTATGACGGCGACGACGCCCTGGTGACCCTGAGCGAGCGGGGCCCGCGCACGTTCGACCGCGATCGATTGCCGGTGTACTGCGCACACTGCTCGGTCAACAACGAGATGCAGGCCGTCGAGTGGCGCGGTTCGCTCTCCACCGTCGAACACCCGCCGACGGCACCCGGCGAGGCGTGCGTGCACGAGGTGTACAAGAACCGCGCCGCCGTGCCCGACCCGGCCTACCGTCGCATCGGCGTCACCCCACCCGACCGGTGACGGGCGCCCGCGCCGCGACCGGTCACCGCGGCCACATCTCGGTGCGGACGTAGTGGTAGACGTTGGTGAAGTTGGCGGTGACCTCGTCGGGGACCGCGCCCAGGGGCGCATCACCGGCGAGCAGGCGGGCGCCCCACACGATCTGGGCCGTCTTCTCCACCACCGCGGCGACGTGAAAGGCCTCGTCCACGGTGGGCCCGACCGTGAGCATCCCGTGGTTGGCCATCAATGCCGCGCTGCGGTCGGCCACGTTGCGGGCCACTTCGTCGCCCAGCTCGTCGGTGCCGGTTGTCTGGTAGGCACACACGGGCACGTCCCCGCCCACGTAGACCACCACCTCCTCGATGGCGGCAGGAATGGGTCGGCGGGCCACCGCGAACATCGATGCGTACGTCGGGTGACAGTGCATGACGCCACCCACCTCGGGGTAGGCCCGGTAGCAGGCCAGGTGCATGCTGCGCTCCGTGGAGGGATTTGCCCCATCGATCACGTTGCCATCGAGATCGACATGGGCCAGGCCGTCGGGAGTGATGTCCGCATAGGCCACCGAGGACGGTGTCAACAACACGTTCCCCTCCGGCGTGCGGGCCGACACGTTGCCTGCCGTGCCCTCCACCAGGCCCTTGGCCGCCATGGCCTGTGCCACTTCCACCACCCGCACACGCAGTTCCTCGAGAGTCGGTCGTTCGCTCATCGGTCGTAGACCTCCGGATTGGCCAGGTTGGGTGGACGCTCGCCGGCCAGCACGGCCTCGATGCCGTTGACCATCATCGTCGTCTGGTTCACCTCGACGTCATAGGTGGCACCGCCGATGTGCGGCGTGAGCACGACGTTGTCGAAGCTCAGCAACGGATGGTCGTCGGGAAGCACCTCGCCCTCGACATGGTCGAGTCCGGCGCCGGCCAGCTTGCCAGCAGCCAGAGCCGTCACCAGAGCATCGGTGTCATGCAGGCCGGCTCGAGCGGTGTTGAGATAGATGGCACCATCGCGCATCGCCTCGAACTGGGCCGCCGACATGAGCCCGAACGTCTCGGGTGACGCCGGGGCGTGCATCGAGACCACGTCGGACCCGGCCAAGAGCTCGTCGAGGGAGCTGGTGGCGTCGTCGGCATAGGGATCGGTGGCCAACACGTGCATGCCCAGCCCCTCGAGTCGCCACTTGGTCGCCCGACCCACCGCGCCCAAGCCCACCAACCCGGCCGTGCGTCCGGCCAGTTGCCAGGTACGAAACCGCTGGTAGGGGATGGTGTCGCCGAAGACCTGACCGGTGCGCATGTCGCGGTCGCCGGCCCGCAGGTTGCGGTTCACGGCGAAGAGCAGGGCGACGGTCATCTCGGCCACCGCATCGGCGTTGCGACCCGGTGCGCGTAGGACGGGGATCCCCGCTGCCGTGGCACCCTCGAGGTCGACGTTGGTGGGATCGCCGCGCGTCGAGCCGATGACCAGCAGGTCGCGCTCGAATACGGGCCCGCTGCAGAAGTCGGCCTCGCAGACCAGGATGCGGGCCCCGACCTCGTCGATCCGGGTGACCAGCTGATCCGGGCCCCAGACCCGCAGCGGGACCTGATCGATCCACGGATCGAGCACCACGTCGGCCAGCTGACGCAGACGATCGAGATCGGGTCCCCGCAGGGGAGCTGTCACCAGGGCCACGGGCTTGTCGCGGTTCACCCGGCCATCATGGCCGCGCTGGCTAGGTTGTCGCCATGTGCCATCACCCGCATCCTCCTCCTCATGCCGGCTGATACCGCGCTCACGGTCGGCATCGACATCGGCACCACATCCATCAAGGGGGTCGTGGTCGACCGCGAGGGCACCGTGGTGGCCCGACAACGCCGCATCCATGCGGTGGACGCGCCGACCGCCGGGCGGCTCTCCCATGATGCGGCCGACGTGTGGCACGACGGCGTGCAGGCCGTGTGGGAGCAGCTCCGCGGTGAGGGCACGATCGCCGCGATCACGGTGTCGGCCATGGTGCCGTCGATGGCGCCCGTCGACGCCGACGGGCGGCCGATTGGACCCGGCCTCCTGTACGGCGACGAGCGGGGCAGTGCCGACCCTTCGCCCCACGGGGAGCTCGGAGAGCTGGCGTCGTTCGCCGCCTGGGCCGCATCGGCGTACCCGGACGCGGCCGGCTACTGGCCGGCCCAGGCCGTCGCCAACGGTGCCCTCACCGGCACGGGGGCCATCGATTCGGTGATGGCGATCATGGCCAGCCCGCTCTCGGACGGAGCGACCTGGGACGTCGACGCCTGCGCCGCCGTCGGCGCCGCACCGGAGCAGTTCCCGGTGATCGGCTCCGGCCACGAGCCCATCGGCCAGGCCGACGGCGCACTGGTGTCGGGTGGGACCGTCGATGCGCTGGCCGAGCAGTTGGTGGCCGGCGCCGAGGTCGGTGATGTGCTGGTGATCTGCGGCACGACCCTCATCGTCTGGGCCGTCGCCGATGACTGGCCCGAAGCCGAAGGACTCTGGACCGTGCCCCACACGTCGGGCCATGCGGCCATCGGCGGTCCGAGCAACGCCGGTGGGATGTTCCTCGAGCGGGTTCGATATCTGGTGGGGGAGAGGGGGGAGGCGGGCCTGGCCGCGGTCGAACCGGGCAGGGTACCGGTCTGGGTCCCCCACATCCGGGGCGAGCGAGTGCCGTACCACGACCGGGAGCGACGGGCCTCACTGCACGGACTCGATGTCGGCCATCAGCCGGGCGACGTACTCCAGGCCGCCTACGAGGCCTCGGCCTTCACCGTGCGGGCCATCCTCGAACGGAGTGGGGTGGCGGTGGATCGCATCGTCGCCACCGGCGGTGGAACCCACGTCGACCCCTGGATACAGGCCCTGGCCGACGCCACCGGTCAGCCCATTCAGGTGGTGGCCACCCCCGAGGGGGCCGCCCTCGGCGCCGCCTACATGTCCCGCGTCACCGCCGGGCTCGAGCCCGACACCAGCGGGGCCGGCTCGTGGGCCCGCATCGGCCGTGTGGTCGAACCGCGAACGTCGTGGATCGAACCGTGTGCGGCGCGCTACGAGCAGTTTCGTCAGCTGACGGATCGATCAGATCACGCGGTCGGCCCGTAGCGACGTGAGCGCCGCGTCGTCCAGACCGAGCAGGTCGCGCAGCACCTCGTCGGTGTGCTCGCCCAAGAGCGGGGCGCCGGTGGGCACGGGACCATCCTCACCGACCAGTCGGGGAAACGGTGCCTGTTGGCGCACCGGTCCCACCACCGGGTCGATCACCGACACCAGGTCGCCACGGACCTGCATGTGGGGATCAGCGGCGATGTCGGCCGCGTCGTACGCCGTCCCCACGGGCACGTCGTGGGCGATGCAGCGGGCCTCGACCTCGGCCGCGTCCAGTTCGCTCACCCAGTCGGCGACGATGCCGTTGATCTCGTCGTTGTGGGCGGCGCGGGCGGCCGGTGTGGCGTACCGCTCGTCGTCGAGCAGGTCAGGTCGATCCATGGCGGCGCAGAGCCGCCGATAGTTGTTCTGGAGGGCGGCCACCACGCACACGAACTTGCCGTCGCGCGAGCGGTAGTTGTCCAGCGGTGCCGAGTTGACGAGGCGGTTGCCGGTGCGCCCGCGAACCTGCCCCAGCTGGTCGTAGGCCGCCATCGTCCATTCGAGGATCCGCAACGACGAGCCGTACAGGTAGGCGTCGATGACGCCGCCGCGCCCGCTGCCGCGGGCGTCGCGCTCGTAGAGGAGGCCGAGGGCCGCCTGGGCGGCGAAGACCCCGGTG
>JAOUEE010000214.1 GCA_029858875.1 Acidimicrobiia bacterium | reverse complement strand
GCGGGAAGCGAGATCGTGACCGCCGTCTTCCGTGAGGACTTTCCGGTGGTGTTGGCCTTCGTGGTCATCATCACCGCCGGCTTCGTCCTGCTGAACATCCTGGTGGACCTGCTCTACACCGTCCTCGATCCCCGGGTGAGGAGCTGACCATGGAGCATCACTCCCATCTCGAGGACGAGCGGGTTCCGATCAGCTTCCCGGTGGAAGCCGTGGTGGCCGACGACCGGCCGGCCGAGGCGTTCGCCACCCGCAAGACGCTGGGCTTCGGGTTCTGGCTGTCCATCGCCTGGCTGGTCGCCATCATCCTCGCGGCCGTGCTGGCCCCCATCCTGCCCATCCCCGACCCGGGCGTCGATCTCGGCGCCGACGTGGGGTTGCGGGACTCGCCCAACGCCGAGTCGTGGTTCGGGACCGATGCCCTCGGCAGAGACGTGTTCAGCCGCGTGATCTGGGGGGCCCGGATCTCACTGGTCGTGGGGTTTGCCGCCATCGCCTTCGGCATGCTGGTCGGTGGGTCCCTCGGCATGCTGTCGGGCTTCCTGCGGGGCTGGTTCGATCGGATCGCCGGCTTCGTGTTCCTGGTGCTGCTGTCGTTCCCGGCGCTCATCCTGGCCATCTTGATCACCGCCCTGCTCGACCGGAACCTGCTCACCATCTGCCTGGTGCTCGGTGTCTTGGGTGTGGCGCCGGTGGGGCGGCTCTCGCGCGCCGCCACCATCCAGTTCGCTGAACGGGAGTTCGTGATGGCCGCCCACACCATCGGGGCCAAGCGGGGCCGCATCCTCGTCCGGGAGCTGTTGCCCAACGTCGTGATCCCCATGGGGGCGCTGGCCCTGCTGGGGATGGCCGTGGCCATCGTGGCCGAAGGCGGCCTGGCCTTCCTCGGCCTCTCGCTCGAGGGCGACACCATCACCTGGGGCAAGCTCATCGCCGACGGCTCGGGACGCCGCGAGATCGAGGATGCACCGTGGGTGGCCTTCGCCCCCATCATCTTCCTCTTCCTCACCGTCCTGTCCCTCAACTACGCCGGAGACAAGGTGCGCGAGTACTTCGATGTCAAGGAGATCTCGGTTTGAGCGAGATCACCGTCGAGGCCGTGCCCGAGCGGGGAGCCGACCCCAATGCCGCGCTGCTCGACGTCAAGGACTACCGGGTCGGGTTCAAGACCGAGCACGGGCTGGCCCGGGCGGTCGACGGCGTCACGTTCCGGCTCGACAAGGGCAAGACCCTGGGCATCGTCGGGGAGTCGGGCAGCGGGAAGTCGGTGCTCAACCGATCGATCATGGGACTGGTCGTCTCCAGCAACCAGATCGAAGAGGGCAGCATCCACTTCGACGGCACCGAGATCGTCGGCACCGATCGCCAGCCCTTCTGGGGCAAGCGGATGAGCATGATCTTCCAGGACCCGATGACCTCGCTCAATCCGGTGATGAAGGTCGGTCGCCAGATCGGCGAGCCCCTCAAGCTCCACCTCGGCATGGACAAGAAGCGGGCTCGGGCGCGCGCCACCGAGTTGCTCACGCAGGTGGGGATTCCCGAGCCGGGCCGACGACTGGACCAATACCCGCACGAGCTCTCGGGCGGCATGCGCCAGCGGGTCATGATCGCCATCGCCCTGGCCGGTGAGCCCGACTTCCTGGTGGCCGACGAACCCACCACCGCCCTCGACGTCACCGTCCAGAAGTACATCCTCGATCTGCTCAACGAGCTCCAGCGCGACCGGCACATGGCCATGACGCTCATCACCCATGATCTGGGCGTGGCCCGAGGCCGCACCGACGATCTGTTGGTGATGTACGGGGGTCGAGTGATGGAGCAGGCCCCCACCGACGTGTTGTTCTCGGCCATGCGCCATCCGTATTCGGAGGCGTTGCTCGAGTCGATTCCCACGCTCGATCATCCCAAGCACACGCGACTCAACCCCATTCCCGGTGCCCCACCCGACATCGTGGCGCCGCCGCCGGGGTGTCGGTTCGCTCCCCGTTGTCGCTACGCGCAGGAACGGTGTGCCACCGAGCTGCCCGAGCTCGAGAGCGACGGCAACCACCACTACGCCTGCTTCTTCCCGGTGGGCACCGACGCCAACGCCGAGGCGCTCGACCGCAACATCGAGCGAGGCCACACGGCGGTCGGTCTCCCGGTTTCCAAGGAAGGGAGGGTCGGCTGATGGCTGGCAGCGGCACCGCCCACCTGCGCGACGACCCCAACATCTTGTTGCGGGTGGAGAACCTCGTCGTCGAGTTCCCCGCCGGCCGCAAGGGCAAGGTCCACGCCGTGTCCGACGTCAGCTTCGACGTCAAGGAAGGCGAAACCCTCGGCCTGGTCGGCGAATCGGGGTGCGGCAAGTCCACCACGGCCAAGGCGGTGATCCAGATACCCACCCCCACCTCGGGCCACGTGTACTACAACGGAACCGATCTGGCCGCCCTCCGTGGCGAGGACATGCGGCGGATGCGTCCCGAGGTCCAGATGATCTTCCAGGACCCCATCTCGTCGCTGAATCCTCGTCGCAAGGTGCGCGACATCGTCAGCGAGGGAGTCAGGGTCTGGGGTTCCAGCAAGGCTGCTGCCGGTTCGTTCACCCAGGATCGCATCAACGAGCTGATCGAGGCGGTCGGCCTCGATCCCGTGGCCGCCGGCGAGCGGCGGCCCCACGAGTTCTCCGGTGGCCAGTGCCAACGGATCTCGGTGGCCCGCGCCCTCGTGCTCGACCCCAAGATCGTCATCTGTGACGAGCCGGTGTCGGCCCTCGATGTGTCGGTGCAGGCCCAGATCCTGAACCTGCTCGAGGACATGAAGCAGCGGTACGGCCTGACGCTGCTGTTCATCAGTCACGACCTGTCGGTGGTGAAGAACGTCAGCGACCGGGTGATGGTGATGTACCTCGGCAAGATGTGCGAGATCGGCGACGGTGATCACATCTACGAGCGACCGGCCCATCCCTACACCCGGGCGCTGCTGTCGGCGGTTCCCGATGCGTCGGTGGAGATCGAAGTCGATGATGAGGTGCTGGCCGGCGAGCTACCGTCGCCCATCAACCCGCCGAGCGGCTGTCGCTTCCACACCCGCTGCTCCAGCGCCCAAGAGGTGTGCCGCACCACAGAGCCCCAGGTGCGACAACTGGTGGGTGTCGAGGATCACTGGGTGGCGTGCCATTTCCCGCACGAGACGGTCGTCGAGATCTGACCCGCATCCACCACAATGTGACTTCCGACCCTGTGTCGACGAAATGCGAGGTGCTCGGCTGAGAAGATGAGCGAGCTCGACATGTCCGAGGCGATGAACCCCGTCGACGCGACGTTGTGGGCCATTCGCCGAGACCCCCAACTGCGCACCACGATCGTCGCGCTGGCCCTGCTCGATCGGACGACGGAGTGGGAGGTCGTGGCCGCGTCGATCCGGCGCGCCATCCAGCGCATACCGCGGCTGCGTCAACGGGTCGAGGAACCGAGTCTCGGTGTCGGGCGACCCCATTGGGTGGCCGCCGAGCCCGATCTCAATCACCATCTGCGCCGGGTCCGGTCCCCCGACGGCGGGGGCCTGCGGGCGGTGCTCGATCTCTGCGGCGCACTGGCCGGCGAGGACTTCGACGCCGCCCGGCCGCTCTGGGAGGTGGTGGTGGTGGAGGGCCTCGACGATGACCGCTCTGCCGTGGTCCTGAAGGTCTCGCACGCGCTCACCGACGGCGTCGGTGGGGTCGGGCTGCTGCGCCTCCTGGGCGACGACGTGGACGACGACGCCTTCGCCGAGAGCACAGCCGAGCGACCCCCCGTCGCCGACTCCGAACGGCACCGTCTGGCCGAGTTGTTGTCGCTTCCCAGCGGGTTGGTCTCCGCTGCGGTGCACGCCGGGCTGCATCCCGTGGCGACGGTCGAGGAGGCGGCGTCGGTGGTGGGCTCGGCCGGCCGGTTGCTCTCGCCCGCTGGTCCACCACTGTCCCCACTGATGACCGAGCGTGGGCTGGCCCGATGGGTCGGGGTGTCCGAGCTGGACCTCGAGCGACTGCGACGGGCGGCCCATCGGGCCGGTGGCACCATCAACGATGCCTTCGTCACCGTGGCCATGGGGGCCTTGGCCGACTACCACGCCGAGCTGGGCGCCGACGGGCGAGCCTTCCGGGTGACGATGCCGGTGAGCTTCCGGTCCGACGGCGATGCCGACGGCGGGAACCAGTGGACCCCCGCCCGAGTCGTGCTCGAGGTCGATCGATTCGGCCACCCCTACGACGAGCTCCAGCTCTACCGCGCCGTGTTGCGGGCCGCGACCCACGAGCCGGCCATCTCGTTCACGCACGGCATCTCGGCCGGTGTCCAGCAACTGCCGGCCGCGCTGACATCGGGGATCGTGGCGGGCATGGTCAAGGGATGCGACGCGGCCCTCACCGACGTGCCCGGTCTGCGCGAGGGCCTTCGCATCGGTGGGGCCGAGGTCACCCACCTGTATCCCTTCGCCCCGACGGGTGGAGCGGCCCTGAACATCGGCCTGCTGTCGCTCGGATCGACGGCATGCATCGGCGTGACCGCCGACGTCGCCGCGGTCACCGAACCGGAACTGCTGGTCCGATGCTTCGATGAGCGGGCGGCCGACTTCCTCAGGCGCCGCCGAGTGACGGCGCCGACGCCGAGCCCGGAGCCGTCACCCGAGTCCGAGCCGGCTGCCCCGGCCGTCGCCGAGCACGACCGGTTGAGCGCCCTCGACACGAGCTTCCTGCGGATGGAGTCGGCCAACACACCCATGCACATGGGGGTGATCGGCGTGTTCGACGGTCGCTCGCTGCTGGACGACGACGGGGTCTTCGACCTGGATCGATTCGCCGAATACGTGGAACGGCGGCTGGTGCACGCCCCCCGTCTCACCCGCAAACTCGAAGAGGTACCCCTGGAGCTCGGTCGTCCGGTGTGGGTGGAGGATCCCGACTTCGACATCCACAACCACCTCCAGCTGTCGGCGCTGGCCGCACCGGGCGGCCGCCAGGAGCTGTACGAGCTCTGCGAGGAGCTCCAGATGCAACCGTTGGAGCGCGAGCTCCCGCTGTTCGAGATGGAGATCGTGATCGGTCTCGATCCCGACGAGTTCGGCCCCGGTGCGGTCGCCGTCGTCGAGAAGGTGCACCACGCCCTCCTCGATGGGATGTCCGGCGTCGAGTTGTTGTCGGTGTTGTTCGAAGCCGAGGGCGAGGGCGACGTCGACCACGCCCGGGCGCAGGGGCGACGCGGCCCGCGACCGGCACCGGTCCCGGTGGCTCCGGAGCCCAGTTCCCGCCAACTCGTCGAAGAAGCCATCATCGACCTGGCCCGAGAGCCGGCGGAGCTGGTCCGCCAGGTCGTCGGCGCCCTCCGGTCGCCCGTGGAGACGGCTCGGCAGTTGTCGGCCGTGGCCGGCGCGGCGGCCGACCTCTTCATGAGCCGCAGGACGGCCCAACCCTCGCTGAACCAGCCGGTCGGCGCCCATCGGCGGTTGCAGTCGATCACCGTGTCCCTCGACACCGTGCACGAGACCGGGGTGTCCATGGGCGGGACGGTGAACGATGTCGTTCTGGCCGCGGTGACGCGTGGGCTGCGGGCACTGTTCGAACATCGGGAGGAGACGGTCGAGGGCATCGTGAAGGCCCTCGTACCGGTGTCCACCCGACACGTGGGGATGGACGAGGAGCACGGCAATCACGTTGCCGCCCTGCTGGTCGAGCTCCCCATCGAGGCGACGGATCCGATCTCCACCTTCGTCGCCGTCTCGACCAGGGTCCGTGAGCTGAAAGAGCATCATCACGCCGACGGAACCGAGGTGCTGCTCGATGTCACCAACCATGTGCCCCCGGTGGCCGTGGACCTGGTGTCGCGACTGGTCGGTCAGCAGCACGTGGTCAATCTGGTGGTCACCAACCTCCCGGGCCCGCCTCGACCGCTGCACGTCATGGGTGGATCGGTACGCGAGCTCATCCCGATCGTTCCGCTCGGCGGCAACCTCACGCTCTCGGTCGCCATCCTCAGCTATTGCGGAGAGCTGGTCCTGGCGTTCCACGCCGACCGGGATGCCTGCCCGGATGTCGACGTGATGGCCCGGGCCACCGCCGATGCCTTCGCCGAGATGGAGGAGCTGGCCGGTCGGACGTGACGAGGTGGTTCGACAGCTCAGCGACGGGCGACGAACACCGCCTGGGTGACGTCGTCATCGGCTGTCGACAGGTCGGATCGGTAGCGGTAACCCTCGGGGTGCTCGAATCCGGCCAGACCGTCCGGGTCGACCAACTGGTGCTCCACCACGTGCCGGACCAGGGCGCCCTTCAGCCACTTGTTCCAATGGCTGACGACCACGAGCTGCCGGCGACCGTTCCTGACGACATCGTCGAGGAAGCGCACCGTGACGCGACGGCGCGGCGTCAGCTGCCCGGGCCGCCACGCCGCGGCGTGCTCGTTGGGAAGCAGGTCCCACACCACCCGTCGGTCCACCACCGGTGCCAGCCCGGCGGTGAGCAGCTCGCGCCAATAGGCGGCGAGCCGACCGGTGCCGATCAGAGCAGCGCCCATCTTGAGCTTGTAGTCGGGTATGGGGTCACGCGGTGCCACCACACCCCAGAGGCCCGAGAAGATCATCGTCTGGCGATCGAATCGGCGGCGCAGACCCGTCGCCATGTCGCCGTATCCGAGGGCGGCGTAGAGCACACCTGCGTAGCGTTCGATGGCGGGCCGGGTGGGGCCATCGAGGATGTGCCGGTCGATCTCGGTGGCGGCTGCCAGCGCCTCGCCCTTGACGCCCAGCAGCTTGGCCCGGCTCGGACGGCCCGAGGCCATG
>JAOUEE010000213.1 GCA_029858875.1 Acidimicrobiia bacterium | reverse complement strand
GATCACCCCGTCGGCCTCGAGGTGGGCGCCCACCGGGCATTCGGGCAGGCCCAGTTGCTCGACCAGACCCTGTTCGGCGCCGCCGCCACCCTCGCCCTGGGCCGCGCCCCCATCGGCCGCCTCGGCCGAGTCGTCGACGGTTCCCGCGCCGTCGTCGGCGCCGTCGTCGGCCGCACTGCCCGTGGGCGTGGTGGCCTCGTCGTCCGAGCCGCTGCTGCCGCAGGCGGCCGCAGCCAGAGCCAGGACGAGGATGATGGTGAGCAAGCGGCGCATGGGATGTCTCCGATGGGGGGGGGTGATGTCAGCCCTTCACCGCACCAGCGGTGAGGCCTCGGACGATGTGTCGTTGGAACAGGATCAAGATGATGAGCACGGGAAGTGCGGCCAGGAGGGCTGCGGCCGCGCCCACGTTGAGCTCGTCGGCGGTGGAGTTGCTGACCGCCCGCAGGCCGATCTGCACAGTGAACCACTCGGAGGTGTCGGTGACGGCGCGGGGCCAGAGATAACTGTTCCAGGCCGACAGGAACGACAGCACGGTGAAGGCGGCGATCACCGGTCGGGTGAGCGGAATGGCGACCCGCCACAGGAACTGGAGGTGACCGAAGCCGTCGAGGGCGGCCGCATCGCGCAGGTCTCGGGGAACACCGAGGAAGCCCTGGCGGATGAGGAAGATGCCCAGCGCGGTGGCCAGGAACGGCACGGTGAGGCCTTGGATGGAGTTGAGCCACTCGAGCTCGCGAATCGTGCGCGAGTTGGCCACCAACGTCACCTCGATGGGCAGCATCAGCGTGGCCATGCACACGGCGAACAAGGTGCGTTTGAACGGGAACCGGAGGAAGGCGAAGGCGTACGCGGCCAGGAGGCTCGTGATGAGCTGGCCGCCGACGATGACCAGCGTGGCCGCCACCGAGATGGCCAACTGGCGACCGAAGTCGGCCTCGTCGAAGGCCCGGGCGAAGACATCCCACTCGATGTCGACGGGGTAGGGGGGTTGGCCGCGGTCGAAGACGTAGGTGGTGGGGTTGGAGAGGGCCCGCACGATGAGCATCCAGATGGGGAATAGCACCATCAGCGACAGGCCGGTGAGCAGGGCGTACCACCCGGTGTTGCGCAGCCAACGGGGCGCGCCCCGTGTGGTCCCCGTCGGCACCACGGTGTCAGTCGCCATAGTGCACCCGCCGTTCGAGGATCGTGAACTGGAGCGCAGCCACCAGCGCGGTGACGACGAAGAGCCCCACCGACATCACCGAGCCCGCGCCCAGATTGAGCGGATCCTGGGCGTTGAAGATCTTGAACACCAGCACCTCGGTGGAGCCGGCCGGGCCGCCGCTGGTGAGCACGTCGATCTGGGCGAAGGCCTGGAGGCCGAACACGGTGAGGGCCACCGACAGGAACAACAGGGTGGGGGCGATGAGGGGCAGGGTGATCCGGAAGAACGACCGCACCGGGCCGAAGCCGTCGAGGCGGGCCGCCTCGTACAGGTCTTCGGGAACGGCCTGCAGTCCGGCCAGGGTGATGATGAAGGTCAGGCCGAGGTTCTGCCAGATGCCGGTGAGGGCCACGCCGTAGATGGCCTTGTCGGGGTCGGCCAGGTCGAAGATCCAGGGACTGGAGAGGTAGCCGATGCTGGGTTCCAACAGGACGAAGAAGATCACCGCGGTGACGGCGGTGGAGCTGGCGATGGTGGACGAGAAGATGATCTGGAACAGGCGCATGCCCCGCAGCTGCCGATTGGCCACCACGGCCAGCAGAATGCCGAGCACCACACCGATGGGCACGGTGAGTAGCACGAACTGGGTGGTGATCCACAGTCCGTCGCGGAACTCGTCGCCGGTGAGGACGTCCACGTACTGGCTGGGACCCTCCCAGCGCTGGGCCGTGCCGGTGCGGTTCTGGAGATGCAGTCCCAGCCAGATGATCCGCCACAGCGGATAGAAGGCGAACACGGCGAAGATGAGCAGTGCGGGAGCGAGCAGTCCGTAGGCGGCGACGGCCTCCCGAGCCCGCGCCCGTCGCTTCATGGGCCCACCTCGGCCAGTCGGTCCCCGGAGTCGGGGTCGAACAGGTGCACGTCGTCGGCCGGGGCCGTCAGGGTCAGCACGGCGCCGGGCGCGGAATCGATGGTGTCGGAGACGTCCCGCAGCAGCATGGGTGTGCCGGTCGCGTCGAGCGTGAGGATCTGCTCGTGGCCCAGCCACTCGCTGGCCTGGACGGTGACCCGGATGCCGTCGTCGGCCGCGTGGAGGTGCTCGGGACGGACCCCGACCTCGACGACCTGCCCGGCCTGCAGCCCGGGCCAGCGACCATCGAGGGGCAGAGTGCCACCGGCGACCTCGACGGCCGACCCGGCGTCATCCACGGTGCCGGAGAGGATGTTCATGGGTGGGCTGCCGATGAAGCGAGCCACGAAGAGATTGGCCGGATGGTTGTAGATCGTCCGGGGGTCGCCGACCTGCTGGAGCCGACCCTCGTCGAGCACCGCGATGCGGCTGGCCATGGTCATGGCCTCGATCTGGTCGTGGGTGACGTACACGAACGTGGTGGCCAGCTCGTCGTGGAGGTTCACCAGCTCGGCTCGGGTCTGGGTTCGGAGCTTGGCGTCGAGGTTGGACAGCGGTTCGTCCATGCAGAACACGGCCGGGCGGCGGATGATCGCCCGGGCCAGGGCGACCCGCTGGCGTTGGCCTCCCGAGAGCTGGCCGGGCTTGCGGTCGAGCAGTTCGTCGAGGCCCAGCATCGTGGCGGCCCGCTCGACCATCTGCCGTCGGGTGTCACGATCGACGTCCTCGGATCGACGGCCGATCAATGGCGATTCGATGTTCCTGGCCACGGTCATGTGGGGATACAAGGCGTAGCTCTGGAAGACCATGGCCACGTCGCGTTCGCGGGGCTCGACGTCGTTCACGATCTGGTCACCGATGGCGATGGTGCCCTCGGTGGGTGTCTCCAGACCGGCCAGCATCCGCAGGGCCGTGCTCTTCCCGCAGCCCGACGGTCCCAGCAGCACGAGGAACTCGCCGTCGGCGATCTCCAGGTCGAGCGCCTCGACGGCGACGGTGTCGTCGAAGCGCTTGGTGACGTCGGTGAAGGTGATCGAGCTCATGGGTTGTGCCGACGCAGACGCTACGTGCTCTGGTCACCCACATGGTGAACGGCGCGGGGCGAGCGGGCAAAACGTTGCCGCCGGCACGGGGCGGACGTGTTGGTCAGGTGACGGCAGGCCTCGTCGGCCCCGGACAGGGCGCCTGCACGGCGGTGAGGTCGCGGCGCCGTCAGTTGGGCGACGATGCCGGCTCCGGCGCGTCCACCCGCAGGTCCACGCCACCGACCGGCGGGGTCGACGGCGGCTCGGGCGGCAGTTCCGTCCCGCCCTGATCCAACCGGAACGGCGGATAGCGATCGGTCATCAGCGCGGCGTAGGCCACCACCCGGTACACCCAACGATTCAGGCCGATGATCAGATTGAACAGCCCGGTGGGGTAGCGACCCCGGAACAGCAGCGACACCCCGGCGAACAGGACGAGCAGTCCCAGGAGGCCACCGGTCCAGGTGATGGTGTCGGCGCCCTCGCGCCCACTTGCCCAGGCGATACCGCCACCCACCACGATGGCCAGGACCAGGTAGTGGGGAATGGCCAGCAACCACGACTTCACCAACACCAGGCCTCGGGAGAGCTCGCTCGGTCGATCGATGTAGAGGGTGGCGGGATAGTCGGGCTCCTCGTCAAGCGAGAACGGTGGATACCGATCGGTGCCGATCCCGCCGACGGTGGCGTAGTAGCTGACCCGCCAGGTCCAACGCAGCACACCCAGATTGAAGTCGAAGATGCCCGCTGGGTAGCGGCCGCTGAACAGGATCGCCACGCCGGCCACCACGGTCAGCACCACGAAGGCGACCCACAGGAAGACCAGGATGATGAAGTGGGGTATGGCCAGGAACCACTTCACCAGCCACAACCATGGTGACAGCGGAGCATCCATACGGGCGGTGAGGGCCACGGGTGAGCGTTGATCGCCGCTGGGGGCGAGCGGCGTGGCGGCATCCTCGGCGTCGACGGGCGGGCGTTTGTGGAGGAGGGCGACCAACAACGCCACGGCTGCGATGGCGAAGAGGGCGCCCAGCACCAGCATCGTGACGAACAGCGGGAGCAGGAAGCCGGCCTTGATGCCCACGTTCAGGTCGCCGGCGACACCGGGCGACCCGTCGGCGTTCATCACCACGACCTTCCAGCGGCCGGTGGCCAGGTCCCATTCCACCGTCTGCTCGCCGGTGCCCTCGGCGCTGACGGTCCAGAACGTCTCGTCGGCGGGCGGGCCCGGCGACTCGGCGCCACCCTCCCCGGTCGTCCGCAGATCGAGCTGACGGCCGTCCACACCGGTCACCTCGGCCCGGGGGAGGCCACCGAGATAGCGCTCCACCTCGGCTTCGGGGCCGATGCCGATGAAGACGGGGACATCGGTTCGGATGCTCTCCACCCGGAACTCGGTGGTGACGTCGCCCAGCTCGACCAGCCACTCCGGGGGTCCGGGATCGCTGCCCAGGTCGATGTCCTCGGAGGTGACGGCGACCGTCCTGGTCGCCAGGCCGTCGAGGCCGACGTCGAAGAACCCACTGTCGTTGCGGGCCGTCGCATGGGCGATCGTGCCCGCCACTCCCCCGATGAGCACCGCAATCGATGCGACCAGCACGACGACGGTCACGATGACGCCGAGAATGCGGCCGGCACTCATGCGAACTCCACGGGGTATTCGACCACGTCGACCTGCGATCCGTCCTCGGCCGACTCGTCGAACACGATCACCGCTCCTCGGCCGCTGAGGTCAGCGGGCAGCTCCACCACGGTCTCGAATCGTCCCCAGGTGCCGTTGCCGCCATCGGCGGTGGTGTTGCCCTCGGCGACGATCAGGCCTTCGCCGTCGGTGACCACCCACAAGACGTTGGCCTCGAAGGTGTTGGATTCGCCCTCGATGACGAGGCGGTCACCCACCACAGCGCCAGGTGTCGGGGTCTCCACCATGATGTGGGCCCGCACGTCGGTGAAACCGTCGCGGTCCAGGCCGCTCGACACGTCGATGCCGTGGGATCCCAGCGCGTCGACATCGACGCCGTCGATGCGGAACCGTACCGTGTCGATGTCGTCGAACTGCGTGAGCGTGAACACCACCTGGGCGATCCGCAAGGTCTCGGCCAGCGTGCCGCTCGACTCCTCGAATGCCGCGTTCAGGTCCACGGTGGCGGTGCCGTCGTCGACCTCCACCCCGAGCAACTCGGTCCCGGTCGGAATCTCGCTGCCCATGCCGATCTCGGCCTCGATGTCGCTGGGGCCGGCCAACAGTGCCGCCATGGCGGACGCCGGGGTGGCTTCGTCAGCCGGGCGCCCGCCGGCCCCCAGGCGCTCGGGGGTGCCCGACGCAACGGTGGGGATGGTCCACGACCAGTACACGTTGACGTCGGCGCCATCCGGTGCGGGGGCCGAGGTGGTGCTGGACCCGGTGGCCGCCGTCGTGGTGGTGTCGACCAGGGTCGTGGTGCCGCCGCCGGTGGTGGTCGAGGACGACTCCGCCGACGTGGTGGACGCCACCGTGGTGGTGGTGCCGGTGTCGGAGGCCTCATCGCTGCCGCAACCAGTGGCGAACAGCAGGCCGATGGCCAGCAGGGAAGGACCGAGGAACGAACGCATGACTGCACGGTCGCTCCGACGGGCCCCGCGGAACAGGGCAGAAGGTCCCGGTTACCTCGGGACGTTGGGCACTGTCGGCTGCCGGTCCGGGGCCCGAGGATGGGGGCGGTACGAGCGGCATCCAGCCTCATTCAAGGAGAAACCATGGCCCCAAGCAGTTCCTCGATCCAGGACCAACTCCTGGCCCAGCTCGATCTGGCCGACGAGCGGCTCGAGCGGTTCCAGACCCGGTTGACGCGCGCCTCGGAACGGACGCAGGAGCGATTCGAATCGCGCGTCGAGCGGATCACCAAGCGGGCCAAGGGGCTCAGCGAGCAGATCAGAGGTTCATCGATCGTCGCCGATCGGACCGAGTCGGCGGTGGAGGATCTGGGAGCGGCCGTCGACACGCTCGAGGCGGACCTCGAGGCCGTCGACGAGGACGAGACGGCGGCATACCGTTCGGCGGTCGACCGCCAG
The DNA here is from genome assembly GCA_029858875.1 of Acidimicrobiia bacterium. Lineage (GTDB taxonomy): Bacteria > Actinomycetota > Acidimicrobiia > Acidimicrobiales > SHLQ01 > JAOUEE01. The sequence continues at coordinate 656 of JAOUEE010000213.1, read as the reverse complement.
CTCCGTACCTGGCGAGCGCGCACCGACCGCCTGCGCCTCCAGACCTCGCTCGGCACCATGGACATCCGCGACGACCTCGAGGACCTCGGCCACCGCTTGGCCACGGCTCGGGCCGGGGCCCTGTTGGAGCTGCGCCGGGCGGCGGCCGACACCAAGGGCGTGGTCATCGACGTGCGCGACGACCTCGAGGAGGTGCTGTCAGATGTTCGGCGGGGCGTCGAACGGGTCGCCGATTCGCTCACCCACGACAGCGACGGCTGATCGCCTCGCGGCCGGGGCGCGGGCCGTCAGTCTCCCCGGCAGAAGCGAGCAATGCTGGCCGCGGTGTCCCGGCTGATGTCGGGGCAGGCGATGGCGAAGATCTCGGTACCGTGCGTGGTGCCCATCACCTGGCGGCAGCGGGCCGACACGCCGGCCCGCAGGAGGAGCCGGTAGAACTCGATGCCCTCGTCGCGCAGCGGGTCGCACTCGTTCACGCTGATGACCGTGGGCACCAAACCGGCCACGTCGGACTCGGTGGCGAACGACGGCCAGGCCAGTGGATTCTCGGCCTCGAGCTCGGCGATGCCGTAGGCCATTGCCCCCCGGTTGTCGTGGAGGTCGAGCAGCAGCCCGTTGTTCTCGGTCGACGACGGGAAGCGGTCCTGGGGCCATCG
>JAOUEE010000211.1 GCA_029858875.1 Acidimicrobiia bacterium | reverse complement strand
GGTCGTTCCCGCGGCGTAGGCGGCCAGCCGATCAGCAGTCGAGTCGGTCAGGGGTCGAAGGGTGAGGACCAGGCCGACCAACAGCACGGCCAGCCCGACCAGGGCCATCCGTGGCCGTCCCCGACCCTTGGCCAGGGCCAGGCCGGCGACCACGACCACCAGGCCGGTGATCCACAGCAAACGGCCGACGGCCGGCGGCTCCAGGAAGATGGGGTCCACCTCCTCGTACAGCAACGCCGTGCCGAGGAACCCGTAGCTCTGGAATCCCCGGTCAGCGATGGCCAGGAGCGCGATCAGGATGGCGACCACCGCAGCGAGGGGCGCCAACGCGAACCGCACCCAGCGGCCCAGGAGGACGCCCAGCGCGGTGGCCCCGAGCGGCAACAACACGGCGGCGATCACCACATCGACGATCACCCGTTCGTCGACGGGTCCGTAGAGGTTGTGGAACACGACACCGGCACCGCCGAGGGTGATCGCCGCCCAGATCACCGCCACGGCCATCGGGGCGACCGCACTGAGCAGGTGACCCCCCATGCGCCGGCTGGTCTCGGCCGGACACGATTCGAACAGCTCCCGCACCCCGTCACGATCGGCTCGGGTGACGTTGTGGTGGACAGCGACGATCACCAGGCCACACAGGGGGTGGATGGCCAGCGGCAGCACGGCGGCCTCGGCCCACCAACTGCGGGTGAACGTCGTCACGAAGACGGCACCGAGCAGCACGGTCAAGCCGACTGCTGCTCCGAACCATGGGCTGAGCAACAGCTCGCGCACCTCGATCGGGGCGAGGGCGATGGCCACCGACCCTCGGCGGGGTGTGGTCGAGGCGTTGACGACCGACGGTCCGGCTGACCACGAACGATCGGGGCGACGACGACGACCCCGCCTGGCGAGGAAGAAGATGACGGCACCGAACACGACCATCTCGTTCAGGAGCCCGATCGGCCGACCGAGCAAGGCGAACATCAGACCGAGCGGCATGAGCGCGGCGACCAGCGACGGGATCGCACGATCCCAGGTCACGGGTCAGCCCGCGTCGCCGCTCCCGCGTCACCGGCCAGGACGAGGTAACCATCCTCGATGGTGGGGGCGTCGACCACCATGTTCGCCGGCGGGTCACCGATGTTGCGCCAGCGTCCGTCGCCACCGACCCACGCCAACCTGGCCTGCGGATCTCGTCCGTCAGCCATCCACACCCGCCCGGTTGCCATACCAGCGAGTTCCGCAGGAGAGCCATCGAAACGGATCCGGCCGTCGAGGATCACCACGACGCGGGCACACAACGCCGCCACGTCGTCGGTCTGATGCGTCGACAGCAGGATGGTGGCATGGGCGGCCGCCGAGCCCAGCAACTCACGAAATCGCAACCGCTGCTCGGGGTCGAGCCCGGCGGTCGGTTCGTCGAGGATCAGCAGATCCGGATCCCCCAGCAACACCTGGGCGATGGCGAGGCGCCGGCGCATGCCGCCCGACAGCCGACTGATCCGACGATTGGACACGTCCGAGAGGCCCACCAGTCCGAGCACCCGGCGAACCTCGTCGTGACGCTCGCGCCGATTGGTCCATTCCTTGAGGATGGCGACGTAGTCGACGAACTGGAAGCAGTTGAACTGTTGGTGGAATCCGGGCTCCTGAGGCTGGTAGCCGAGCCGCCGTCTGATCTCGAGCCGACCGGCAGGTGTCGCCGGATCGTGGCCGAACACCGAGATCTCTCCTTCATCCGGTGCGGCCACCGTGGCCAGCATGCGCATCAGGGTCGACTTCCCGGCGCCGTTGGGTCCGAGCAGCCCGGTGAGCCCGACGGTCAGGTCCAGGTCGAGGTCGTCGACGGCCACCGTCGATCCGAACTGCTTGCGCAGTCCGCGAACCCGCACGGTCGCGCTCACGGCCCGGCCTCCTGGAGGATCGACGGTCGATTCCGCGCCACGACCACACACGCTCCCGCCGCGAGGAGGCCGATGACGAACTGGCCGGCGGGAGCGAAAACGGCCGAGTCGGCCACCTGTCGACCGGGCTCGACGATGTTCACCACCGTCAGCGCACCCATCCAGGCGGCGATCAGGATGCCGGCGACCTCCGGAGCCGGCCACCGGGTCGCTCCGGCCAGCGTCCCCATGGAGAGAGCCAGCGCGGGCAGCAGCCAGCCCAGGGCATCGAGACCCGAGATCGGGACCAGCAGCGAACCGACGCCCAGGACCATGAGCGTCACCAGTTCTATGGCCAGCGCACGGCGCATCAACAGACCGAATCCGAACGCCGGCGTGGCCAGGCCGCACTCCCCGGCCGGATCGGTACCCGGGGCAAAGCTCAGGGCCACGAGGAGCGTGGGCACCACGGGTGCCAGCGCCAGATAGGCGCCGCCCACTTGAGCGGCGCGGCTGGCCCACACCACGGCGACGGTGATCACCCCGACGGCCAGCAGGGTGCCCACTCGCAGGGCGGGTGTGGCCGCGATCAGCCGCGCCGGCGCCGAGTCGACAGCGAGGCGCTGCAACAGCCGCTCGGTCACGCCGCCGCCGGCGCGGTCGATCCGATCTTCGACTTCGGCCCAGATCGCGTCGATCGGAGCCTCGGGCGCGGCGGCTGCGAGGCCGCTCTGGCAGCGGCCGCACACCGTGAGGTGTTGCTCGATGGAAGCGGCCGTCACCTCGTCGATGGCGCCCGGGCTTCTCGCGAAGTCCGCGATCAGTTGCTCTGACACATGCCACTCGTTCACGCCAAGGCTCCTCGCATCTCGATCCGTGCCCGCGACATCCGACTCTTGACCGTCCCACGCGGAATGCCCAGCAGCACGGCCGCCTCCTTCGTGGTGAGGCCGTCCAGGACGGTGGCCTGGACCACGGCTCGCAGCTCTGGGGACAGCGCGGTCAGCGCGCCGGCCAGGTCCCCGAGCTCGACGCCGAGCAGCACGCGCTCCTCGGCGGACACCACGATGTCGTCCCGGGGCTGCCGTACGGGAGGGACCCAGCGGTTCCGGCGACGCTGTACCCCGATCAACCGGCGGATGGCAATGCCCCACAACCAGGCACCCACCTCGCCCCGGCCCTCCCACCTCGGCGCCCGCCAAACCGCCATCCACGTGTCCTGGACGGCTTCGGCCACGACATCGGCGTCGCCACACCGGCGGCGCAGGCGCGCCACCAGCCATGGAGAGTGGCGCTCGTGCAGCACGCGGAGGGCGCCGCGATTCTCGGCCGCCACCGCCGCAATCAGGTCGGCGTCACTGGCCGAATCGAGGTCCACACCACCACTGTCGCGCCCGCGACCGGGTTCGGTTCGATGTCACGCTGCATGCCGTGCCGGATACGGGACGGGTGACGGCATCAGACAATGGCCATGACGTCGGCCACCAGCGCCACCGCCCCCACCGCCGCGATGGTCAACCACAGCCCCCGGGCGAGTACCCCGACAGCAACTCGCTCGGCTCGGGACCCGATCAGGCGCCTTGCCGGCACCCAGACCATCAGGACCAGAGCGGCCACGACGACCACGGGCACGGCCATGGGAAACAGCACGATGAGGACGGCCGGCAGGAGCCAACGCGTCGCGCCTCGAGCCGTCCAGGACCCGATGGCAGACACCCCATCCACCGCCGGGCCGATGACGGCGCCGAAGAGGGCCGGCAGGGCAACGAACAGCCCTATGGCCAACCAGGTCGGCTTCAGAACCCTGAAGTCGATGCCGTCGGCGTGCACCAGCATCGAACCAACCACCACACCCGAACCCATCGCCGTCGTCACTCGCCGGAACCACTGGGGCCCCAACAGCCAGGGGGCGACGGCCCGATAAGCCGCCGCCCCGATGATTCCGACGACGGCTCCCAGCATCAGGAGGTTGTAGGTGCCGCCGAGGGTCACCTGGCCGATGGCGAAGCCATCATCGCTGACCAGGCCGCGCACAGAATCGGCCGATGTGAGCCGCAGCAACAGCATGGCCAGGCGACTCCCCACTCCGGCGACGAGGACGCCCACCACCACGCCCGCCACCACCAGGACCCGGAGCCGTTCAGCAACCTCACGAAACGTCGACCGACCGCTCTCCGCTGATGCCTGCTCGCAAACGACCATCCTGATGGCGGTGGCGCTGATCAGGCCAGATCGACGCAGGCCAGGCGGATCGACGTGTCCATCGGGTAGTGGATCACGACGGACATGGCCTCGGGCCGGGCCCGGTACGAGTGGAACGCGTGGCCGTGACCGCGCCCGCTGCGACCGGTGTTCACCGTGGGCCAGATCTCGTTCACGTCGTTGACGTAGTCCGGACCGGTGCCCGCCTCGTGTTGGTAGTGCCCACCGCCGAAGGTGGGCTCCGAACAGGGGGCATTGTGGACATGAGCCGGATAGGTGGTCGGCAGCTCCTGACCTGGAGCACTGATGTTGACGCGGACATGAACAAATGTCCGCTCGCTCGTCCGGACCATCCGCGCCCGGCCCGTCACCGAGTAACCGATCGCGGCACCGCTGGGCAGTGTCTCGATCCTCCCCTGGGTGATCTCGACGGTCGGTTGACCGTCGTGCGCTTCTGCACTGGCCACGCCGGGTGCGACCAGGGCGACGACGAGCGCCCCCGCGGCCACCGCAACGGCAAGTCTCAGATGACGGGTCATGATGAACGCTCCTCTACTCGTGGCCGCGGGAGCGACCAACGCTTCAATTCGTACAGACGTGCTCGTCGGCCCTCCGGGTGACACCGACGCAGACATCGCGGGTGAGGCGACAGAGCGACACAGTCACCGTGACCGACCTAGTATCCGAGCGAGGCATTTGACGTGCAGGTCACCTTCTGGGGTACTCGAGGATCGATTGCCAAGGCGGGACCCACGACGCTTCGATACGGCGGTAACACGTCCTGCGTCGAGCTCCGATCCGACGCCGGAACTCTCGTCGTGCTCGATTGCGGCACCGGCGCCCATGGACTGGGTGAAGAACTGGTGGCCCGTCACGGGGATACGCCCATCGAGGGCCACCTGCTGATCAGCCACACGCACTGGGACCACATCCAGGGGTTGCCGTTCTTCGCCCCGTTGTTCGAGCCGACCGGTTCGTGGCACATCTACGGGCCCCGCGGCCTCGCCGGCTCGCTCAGCGAGACCCTCGGTGGCCAGATGCAGTACTCCTACTTCCCGGTCAGCATCGAGCAACTGACCGCAGTTGCGGATTATCACGACCTGGTCGAAGGAGCGTTTCGCATCGGCGACATCAAGGTGACGGCGCACTATCTCAACCATCCCGCCCTCACCCTCGGGTATCGCCTGGAAGTCGACGGCGCCACGGTCGTCTATGCCTCCGACCACGAGCCGCACGACCGTCAACTCGTGGGTGGCGACGACCCCTCCCTGAGCCGCCACGACCTCACCCACGTCGACTTCCTGGCCGGCGCCGACCTGCTCATCCACGACTCGCAGTACATCGCCGCCGAGTACCCGGAGAAGGCCGGTTGGGGCCATAGCACGGCCGAATATGTGGTGGCCATCGCCCAGCGGGCCGGCGTGGGTCAGGTCGCCCTCTTTCACCACGACCCGGGCCGCACCGACGAAGCGCTCGACGCCGTGGTGGAGTTGGCCCGCGCCCGTGCCACCGCACTGGGCTACGCGGGAACGGTCTCGGCCGCCAGCGAAGGTGCGACCATCAGCCTCCGCGGTGCACCGACGGCCGCCGCCGAGGGGGCCCACGCCCCGGCCATCGCCGGGCAGGCCATGGTCGACATGCGACGAAGCGTGCTGCTCGCCGTTCACAGCCCCGACATCGCCACGCTGCTGCGTCACGCAGCCGAGGAGGAGCGTCTCGAGATCTGGGAGACCAGCGACCGCGAGGAGGCAGTCGAGATCGCGCGGCGGCATCGTCCGGCGATCGTCGTACTGGAGGAAGATCCCGAGGGCTGGTCCACCAAGGAGTTCGCTCGCGCCATCGGCGATCTCGAACCCGTCCCCGACGGCGAGATCAGCCTGATCTCGATCACGGCCACCGGCGACGGCCCGATCGGTGCCGACGACCTCTCCATCACCGACTCGCTCGTCTGGCCCGCCAGCGCGGGGTACGTGCGCACCAAGCTCCGGGCCTGGCTGCTTCGCCGAGCCTGCCGGTGGCAGAACGCCCCTCTCCCGGACGACGAGGCGAAACGCCTCCAGTCACTTCGCGACCTCGGCGTACTCGACACCGAGCCCGAGGCCCGCTTCGATCGTTTCACCGAGATGGCCAGCACGGTGCTCGACATCCCGATCGCTCTGATCAGCCTGGTCGATGAGCACCGCCAGTGGTTCAAGTCGGCCCGCGGTATCGAAGCCACCGAGACGCCACGCGACATGGCGATCTGCTCGCACGCCATCCTCGATGATGAGGTCTTCCAGGTGCCCGACGCCCTGGACGACCCGCGCTTCGCCGACAATCCCCTCGTCGCCGACGACCCACGGGTGCGGTTCTATGCCGGGGCACCGCTGACCCTGTCGGACGGCACCCGCGCAGGAACGCTCTGCGTCATCGATCACCGGCCACGAGAGCTCGACCATGCGCAGCTGCGCGAGCTCCGTCGTCTGGCGGACCTCGTTGCCAGGGAGCTCGAAGCCCGTTGATCCACCAACTGCGGCGATCAGCCGGACCGGCGCCGGCCGCGCTGGAGGGCTGAGGAGCCTGACCGGGATCCACGGGATCGACGCGCGCCCGGCTCTCGGCGCGCGGACATGAGCTCGGAGACCATGGCTGCGTCGGCGCGGGATCGACGGCGTCCAGTTGGTATCGGAAGAACTGGCCGATGTCCCAGGCGGTTGTGCCGTAGCCCCACCCGATGGTGCCTTTGCCGGCAACCCGCACCCCGGTCTCGGTGACCAGCTCACTGGTGAGATCTCCGCCGAAGGGCTC
>JAOUEE010000210.1 GCA_029858875.1 Acidimicrobiia bacterium | reverse complement strand
ACCAACGAACGTGACCCCCGACTGGCCGAGTTGCTCAACGAGCAGCCCGCCCCCGACCACGGCCCCGACTTCTGGTCGGGCCTCGACGCCGCCCTCGCCGTCGAACCCACCCCGGTGGCAGACAGCTCCGCCGCGGCCGCTCAGGCACCGCCGTCACCCGACGCGGGCGACACCGCCACCGAGATCGAGCTGGAGATCGACGACGCCACGGTGACCGACATCGCCAGCCATCCCCGGTTCCGCCGGTGGAGTCTGGCCCTGGTCAGCGTGGCCGCCGTGGCCGCCGCCGCGGTGATCGGCTTCAACATCGCCGACGAGGAGGCTGCACCACCGGACATCAGCACCAACACGTCGGTGCCCGATGGCACGGTCGAGACCGACCCGGGGGTGCCGACGTCCCTGACCTTCACCAGCACCATCCCGCTGGGCGCGGGCACCGCCGTCGCCTGGACGCCCGACGACACCGGCGTCCTCGTGGTGGACGACGCTCCGGGAGCGGAGCTCGGCGCCGAGGGGACCGAGTTGCTGACCCTCTGGGTTCGGCCGATCGACGGCGGCGAGCCCTATCTCGCCTTCGATGATGGACGCACGATCGGGACGGCCGGTGCCGACTTCGCCTTCGGGCGCAACGGTGATGTGGGCTGGGCCGAATGGTGCGACGGCTCGGTCTGCGGTCTCTACATGGGCCAGATGCACACCGACGGCACCATCGCCGGCGTGCTTCCGGTGACGATTCCCGAGGCCGTGGCCATCGAGGCCACCATCTCCGACCTGGCCTGGAGCGACGAAGGCACGCTGTACGCCATCATCGGGGGCGAGGTCCACCGGGTGAACACCGTCGACATGGTGGCCGAGCCCGTGGGCTTGAACGCCACCCACATCGAGCCCTACCCGGGCGCCACCTTCCTGGCCGCAACCGACGACGGCGTCGTCGTGGGGCCCGAATCCCAGCCGCGGCTCGACGTGACCGACGTCCGGGCCATGGCCATCTCGCCCGATGCCAACCTGCTCGCCGTCGCCACTCCCTTCGACGTGTCGGTGTACGACGCCTCGGGAAGCACACGAGAAGCGAAGTCCACCCAGCAGGTCACCAATCTGCTTTGGGCCCCCGACAGCACCACCCTCCTCTCGTACGGAGAGAGCACCAGTACCTTCACCTTCCACGGTTCCCGCCGGCTCATCGACGGCATCGGCCTCGACGGCCTGACCGCCGCCGCCTTCGCCCCCAGTGGCACGGCCCTCGCCTACACCACCTTGGTCGGCGGCCGCCCGGAGACGACGGTCGGCGTGTTCGGCGAGGTCGCCACCGACCCCACCCCGGCACCGACGGTCACCATCCGGCCCATCCACGACGGCATGGCGATGGGCGTGGTCAACAACGACTCGGTGCTGATCCTGACCGACAGCGAGGACGCCACCGGGCGCTACTGCGAGAGCGACACCCCGTCGCAGGATCTGTACTGGGTGGGGTTGGACGGTTCATCGGAAACGCTCCTGCGCTCCGATGTCACCGAACCGTCGTGGTTCGGGCAGGCCGGCAACGGGACCTTCGGTGTGCTCACCGGGTGTACCTCGTTCACCGAGTTCTCGGTGATGGGCCCCACCGGGGTGGCCACCAACACCACCGAGTACACCCGGTCGGCCAGCGGCTTCCCGGCCGAGGGTGTCGCGGCGGTGGGCTTCACCAACGTTCGCAACTTCGACGACAACACCTTCTACGTCACCGGGTTCGTCGACGACGGCACCGGCCGCGTGTGGCGAGTCGACACCACGACCGGTGGCGACCCCGAGGTCCTGGCCTACGACGACGTGGTCGACTTCGACCTGGGACCCAGCGGAGACGTCGTGCTCGAGCGGGATGCGTTCACCATCGGTGGCCGGCGCACCGAATTCGACGGCGAAGCGGTGCCCGGCATCTCGGCCAGCGGGATGGCCACATACAACCGGGACGGCCAGCTGTGGCGAGTCGGTTTCGACGACGAGCCCCTCGCCGACTTCGAAGCCAGCCAGCTGTTCGTGAACCGCGACGCCAGCATCGTGCTGGCCATCGAGAAGGAGACGATCGGTCTGAAGCTGTACGACCACGGGTCACAGACCTGGACCGTGGTCGACCCCGACGGAGAGCACGGCTTCTTCACGGCCAACGGCTTCACCTACACCGCCCGGGTCGAGAACGGCCGGGGCGGCGACAAGGACGGTGTCGAGGTCCGCCTCCTCGACTTCTCGGGCGGAGTCGAGAGCACCGGCCCGAGCCAGGGCCCCGAGGCCGAACCGGTACCGACGTCGGACCCCGTCCCGGCTCCCACCACCTCACCCGATCCCGCGGTCACGCGCACATGCGTCCCTCGATCGCCGGCCCCTCCCGCAGGCGAGGCGGCGGGGATGCCCGACGCCGTGCGCCAGACCAGGGACGCCATCGTGGCGGCCGCCGCCGCCTGCGACTACGACACGCTGGCCCAGCTGACCGGCCCCGACTTCTTCATGGGGTTCGGCGTGGCGGATGGCGTCGATCCGATGACGGAGTGGATGGAGAACGAGGAGCGCGGCCGGGCCCTGGCCACGCTGTACGTGGACATCGTCACCTACGACGCCGCCGTCCGGGATCGGTCCGACGGGTCCCAGGTCTGGGAATGGCCCGGCGTGGCCGCCTACGACGCGATCGACGAGATCCCGCCCGCGCTCCTGGACTCGTACCTGGCCCAGAGCGGCCTGACCATGGCCCAGTTCCAGGAGGAATGGGATCTGTTCGGCACCTACCCCTCATTCGTCATCGGCATCGAGCCCGACGGCACCTGGGTGGGCGCCTGGCCCGCCGACTGACCGGCGTGCTCGTCAGATGATGCGGCTGTCGTGGCCGGCCCAGTACTCGTCCTTGAGTAGACGCTTGTACAGCTTCCCCGTGGGATGGCGGGGAAGCTCGTCGCGAAAATCCACCGAGCGGGGGCACTTCACGTCGGCCAGGCGCTCGCGGCAATAGGCGATCAGCTCGCGACCCAACACCGCCGCCGCCTCGTCGTCGGCCGGCATGGCCAACGGCTGTACCACCGCCTTGACCTCTTCGCCGAAGTCGTCGTTGGGCACGCCGATCACCGCCACATCGGCCACCGACGGATGCATGGTGAGCACGTTCTCGGCCTCTTGGGGATAGATGTTCACCCCGCCCGAGATGATCATGTAGGCCTTGCGATCGGTGAGGTACAGGAACCCGTCCTCGTCCAGCTTGCCCACGTCGCCCAGCGTGGACCACCCGTTGGCCAGCCGTGACCCGGCGGTCTTCTCGGGGTCGCCGTGGTATTCGAACTGCTGCCCACCCTCGAAGTAGATGGTGCCCTCCTCGCCCACCGGCACCTCGTTGCCATCCTCGTCGACGATGTGGATGGTGCCCAGCAGGGACTGCCCGACCGATCCCTTGTGAGCCAGCCATCCCTCGCTGTTGCAGTACACGAACCCGTTGCCCTCGGTACCGGCGTAGTACTCGTGCACGATGGGGCCCCACCAGTCGATGATCTGCTCCTTGACCGGTACCGGGCACGGCGCGGCCGCATGGACGACGGCCCGCAACGAAGACACGTCGTAGCGGGTCCGCACATCCTGGGGCAGCTTCAACATCCGCACGAACATCGTGGGCACCACCTGCGAGAAGGTGATCTGGTACTTCTCGACGGCGGCCAGGTACTCCTCGGGGTCGAACCGCTCCATCACCACCACAGTGCCGCCCAGCACCTGCATGCCCATGCAGAATCGCAGCGGGGCGGCGTGGTACAGCGGTGCGGGAGACAGGTAGACGTCGTCGGGCGTGGCCCCGAAGAGCATCTGGGCCAGGCCGGCCACCGAGGTCGACGCCTGATCCAGCGGCGTGAAGTCCTGGGTGGGCAGCACCCCCTTGGGCCGGCCGGTGGTGCCCGAGCTGTAGAGCATGTCGAAGCCGGCCACCCGGTCCGGTAGCGCCTCGGGTGACGCCGCGGCCAGCGTGTCCTCGTAGCTGTCGTAGCCGTCGATGGGGCTCTCGAGCATCAGGCGCAGCTGGACGGCGGGCATCTTGTCGCGCAGTTCGGCCGCCTGATCGGCCTTGTAGGGCGTGGTGATGAACACCTTGGCCCCACAGTTGTCGATGATGTACTCCATCTCCTCCGTGGTCAGACGTGACGAGATGGCGGTGTAGACGAGCCCGGCGTAGTGGGCGCCCCAGCACACGGCCAGGAACCGCGGGTGGTTCTCCATGCAGAAGGCCACGTGGTCGCCCGGCACCAGGCCCATGTCGGCGAAGACGTGGCTCAGGCGGTTGGCCTCCTCGTCCAGCTCGGCGTAGGTGATCGTCTGCCCGTCCCGAGCCATCACGATGGCAGGGTGGTCGGGGCGGTCGGCGGCGTGCACTCCCGGATACATGGAGCCGGACCGTACCAGTCCGCCCATCCGGAGAGGCAGCCACGGTGCTCCGGGGGATAGGGTGCGCTTCGACTCGGCCCTGGGGGAATGCGGATGCGTTGGCGATCACTCGGTGAATGGCTCTCGACCCACACCCTCGCGGTGCTGGCAGGAGTGCTGGTCATCACCCTGCTGCTGGCGCCCGGTCTGACCCAGCTCGAGTTCGAGACCGGTCAGGACAGCTTCCTCAATTCGGACTCCGACATCGCCATCGACAACGAGGAGTACCAGGACCTCTTCGGCGGCGAGACGATGGTGATCAACTTCACCGCCGACGAGGGCAAGACCATCGCCGACTTCTTCACCCCGTCCAACGTGGAGAAGCTGGCCGCCATCGAGGACGAGCTACGAGCCAGTGAGGTCGTGCAGGGGGTGGTGTCACCGGTCACCGCCATGACGTGGACCCAGAACCTGGTCACCTCGGGGGTGGCCACTGGTGTCCTCCAGCGGGCCGTCGAGCGCGAACCGGACGAGGCAGCCAAGCAGCTTCGGGCCGACAGCCTCACCGTCACCGCCCTGCGGAGCGCGGCGTCCGGAGCCGACGGCGTGGACGTGGCCAACCCCGAGTGGGCCAAGTTCCTGCTGTTCGACAACGACGGCTTCACCCTCGACGGCACCGAGGTGACGGCACCGGCCGAAGAGGACCTGGTCATCCGTCGGGCGCTGCGGGGATTCGTCCCCAACTCCACCAACGCCCTCATGGGCGTGGTCCTCACCGGCAACGCCCCGCTGGCCCAGCTGTCCGAGGGCGAGGACCTGGTGAAAGACGCCCTCGACGGGGTCGCGTTCGAGAACGTGTCGGTCACCATCACCGGGACACCCACCTTCCTGAGCGACATCAACGACTACCTCAAGGGCGGCATGCTCACGCTGGGCGGCATCGCCCTGCTGATCATGGCCGGTGTGTTGCTGCTGATCTTCCGGGTGCGCTGGCGACTGCTGCCCCTCGCCATCGTGCTGGTCGGGGTGGCCTGGGCCTTCTCGATCCTGGGCTACATCGGGATCGACCTGTCGCTGGTCACCATCTCGGGTCTGCCAATCCTGATCGGCATGGGCGTGGACTTCGCCATCCAGGTCCACAACCGACTCGAGGAGGAGATCATCGCCGAGGAGGACCACGGAGATCCCTTCGGGGAGACGGCCCAGAAGCTGGCGCCGGCTCTGCTGATCGCCACCCTGGCTGCGGCGGTGTCGTTCCTCACCATGGAGATCTCGAAGGTCCCCATGATCCGGGACTTCGGTGTCCTGTTGGCCATCGGCATCGTGGTGCTGTTCGCCATCGGGGTCATGGTGCCTCTCGCCGTGCTGGGCGCCCGCGAGCGGATCCGCCCCACGTCGGGCACCACCGAGTTCGGCTGGCTGGCCAACGGCGTGGTGAAGCTGGGCTCGATGCCGCGAGTGATGGCCTATCCCATGATCGCGCTGGCCATCGTGATCCCCATCGTGGGGGTGTCGCTGGAGAGCAACTTCGAGATCGAGAGCGATCCCATCAACTGGGCCAATCCCGACACCGACACCATCCGCGACGCCCGTCAGTTCGAGGCCGACACCGGCTTCGCCACCACCCTCGGCATCTTCATCAAGACCGAGGGCGAGCAGGAGAACGGCATCTACACCGACGAGATGGCCGCGTTCGTGCACGATTTCACCCTCAACGAGGTCGACGACCAGCCCATCCTGGCCGAGGGGTCCAGCCTGGTCACCACGCTCAGCTATCTGATCGCCATCCCCGGGGCCACGGCCCTACCCCCCACCGGTCAGGACATGCTGGCCGCGTACCAGGAGGCGCCGGCCGACATCCAGCACCTGCTGGTGGCCGACAACGGCAACGCCGCCCAGATCAACATGCGGGTGGCGCCGTCGGGCCTCGACGAGCGGTCGGTCGTGTTCGACGAGCTCGACGTGGCCATCGCCCAGCCGCCCGACGAGCGGGCCCGCATCCCGGCCAATGCCACCGCCACCCCCGCCGGACTGGCCACGGTCGGTGTCGGTCTGCTGGACAACATCACCGCCAACCGGGCCGCCCTCACCTATCTGGCCCTGGCCATGGTGGCCCTGTGGCTGGTGGTGCGCTTCCGCAGCGCCACCAAGATGTTCCTCTCACTGGTGCCGGTGCTGATCGCCGTGGGCCTGACCTCCATCGTGATCTCCCTGCTCGACATCACCCTCAGCCCGCTCACCACGGTGAGCGGGCCGCTGGTCATCGCCACCTGCGCGGAGTTCACCATCCTCATCCTGGCCCGGTACCTCGAGGAGCGCGAGCGGGGTCACGAGGCCCGCCACGCGGCCGACGTGGCGTCGATCTTCACCGGTCGAGCCTTCGTGGCCTCGGCTCTCACCACCGTCGGCGGCTTCGGCGTGCTGATCTTCTCGGCCCTGCCGTTGCTGTCGGACTTCGGCGCCATCGTCACCCTCAACATCGTGATCGCCCTGCTGTCGGCACT
>JAOUEE010000009.1 GCA_029858875.1 Acidimicrobiia bacterium | reverse complement strand
TCCCGATCGTGTCCGATCGACAGCTGGGCCGACAGGGCGTCGAACTCGCCGAGGGTGGAGCGCACCTGATCGACCACGTGTGACCCGTAGGCCCCCAGCCATCCCCCACCCACCGCGGCGTCGCGCCACCAGTCGGGCACCGTGGAAGACGGGTCGGCCAACAAAGGACAGTCGAGCACGAATGTGGCCTCACGAGGTCGACCGATGGCGCCGTCACGGATGACCCGACCGAGCAGGGCCTGGGCCGAGGCGTAGCGGAACTCGGTACCCAGGAGATGGACCACGCCGGCCGCCGTCGCCGCCTGGTGCAGCTCTCGGGCCTCGACGGCATCGAGGGTGAAGGGCTTCTCGCACAGAACGTGCAGGCCGCGGTGCAGGGCGGCCAGGACGATCTCGCGATGGGTGGCCGGTGGGGTCGCCACCGAGACGGCCATCAGCCCGTCGAGGTCGAGGGCGGCGTCAAGGTCGGTGAGAGCGAGCGGGACGTCGAAGCGAGCAGCTCGCTCAGCGGTGCGATCGGGATCGCGGCCGACCACGGCCCGCACATCGAACCCGGCGCGGCGCAGGCCCCGCACATGGGTGAGACAACCGAAGCTGGTGCCGACGACGACGGCCGACGGCGGGCTCATCGGCGCTGCTCGTTGCGGAGCGGCTCACCGGCCATGAAGCGGACGAGGTTGTCGGCGAACAACTCGTGCAGGTTGACGAACAGCCGGTCGGGCGCGCTCGAGCAGTGGGCCGACAGATACAGGTTGGGGGCGTCCCAGAGCGGGGACGCCGCGGGCAACGGTTCGACGCGGGTGACGTCGAGGGCAGCCGCTCGCAGATGACCCGATGTCAGCGCGGCAACCACCGCGTCCTCGTCGACCAACGGTCCGCGACCGACATTGATGAACATCGACCCGGGAACCATGGCGGCGAAGGCCTCCTCGTCCATGAGTCCCTCGGTCTCGGGAGATTCGGGCACCGCGGCCACCACGATGTCGCTCTCGCCGAGTAGCCGGAGCAGCTGATCGGGGCCGAACACGCGCTCGGCCAGCTCCGACGGGGCGCCGCTTCGACGCAGTGCGGTGACGTGAAGCTCCAGCGCCCGGGCCCGCACGGCCACCCGCTGGTTGATCTCGCCGAACCCGATGAGGCCGAGGCGTTTGCCGGCCAGTTCCTCACCGAACAGCGGGCGCCATTCCCGCTGCTGCTGGGCCTCGTCGAGAGCCCGCACCTTCTTGTACTCACCCAGGATGCGACCGATGACGAACTCGGCGATGGCGGTGGCGTTCACGCCGGCCGCACTGGTCAGGCGTATCCCGGCCTCGGCCAGGCCGGCCGACTCGAGTTGGGCCACGCCGGCCCCCAGAGCCTGGACCCACTGGAGCTGCGGTGCCAGCGTCGCCACGTCGAAAGGCAGATCGAGCGTGAGACAGCAGTGGATGCGGGCGAACATGGCCCGTTGGTCATCGGTGAGCTCGGGGGCCATGCTGCGGGCGTCGTCCCACGGCGGCACGCCACGGGCGGTGCGCAGCTCGGAGGACTCCTCATAGGCCTCCACCACCACCTCGACGCGGGGATCGAGCGCGGTCAGCTCGGCCAGGTGCTCGTCGAAATCGGGATTCCACCAGGACGGATAGAGCATTCCGACCACCAGCGGTTCGGTCATGGCAGCTCCGACCGCAGCACACCCACCCGGTGGGTGGACGCAATGGTGTCGGCCAGATAGGCCGGCGCCTCGTCGGTGGGAACGAACCAGCCCGTGGGGCACATCGTCAGGACCTCGACCAACGCGAAACCCAGACCCTGGCGCGCCACGGTGAACGCGTCGACGATCATGCGTTTGGTGCGGGCCACATTGCCGGCGTCGTTGACCGCGCCCCGGGCCACGTAGGCGACTCCCTGGAGGCCGGCCACCAGTTCGGCGATCTGCATGGGGTGACCGTGCTGGGCCGGGTCTCGTCCCTCGAGCGTGTTCTTGGTGCGCTGTCCCACGGTCGTGGTGACCGTGAGGTGGCCGCCGGTCTCACCGAAGACGCCGTTGTTCAGCATGATGCACACGATGCGCTCACCGCGGGCCGCCGCGTGCAGCACCTCCTGGAGGCCCTCGTTGGCCATGTCTCCGTCGCCCTGGATGGTGAAGACCGCCAGCTCGGGACGCATCCGCGCCACACCGGTGGCCACCGACGGGGCGCGACCGTGCAGCGCCTGGAGCACCTCGACATCGAGGTTGTTGGAGAACGCCGTGCTGCAACCGATGCCGAACACGGCGACGCACCGGTCGGCCAGATCGAGCAGAGCCAGGGCGTCCATGACGGCCCGGATGGCCACGGGTTCGCCGCACCCGGGACACAGGTGGTGGGCGCCGACATCGACCAGCGTGGGCGTGAAGTCGGCCACCAGGGTGGCGTCATCGGGTACCTCGCCGGGGACCACGCGGAGGTCATCGGGTCGGTTGGTCACCGCCCGCCCCCCAGCAGCGACCGCACCGACGAGCAGAGAGCGTCCACCGTGGCGTCGGGCGCGATGCCGAAGGCCGACGAATCGGTGCGAAAACCGTTGATGCCCACGACCGGTGTGGCGCCCAACAGGGCCAGCCGGACATCGTCGATCATCTGGCCCGCGTTGTTCTCGTACACGACCACCATCCGAGCACCGTCGGCGGCTCGGAGCACATCGGCCGCCGGAAACGGCCAGAGGGTGATGGGTCGAATCAGCCCGACCCGATGGCCGGCGGCGCGCAGCTCGGCGACCGCGCCGGCCGCCAGTCGGCTCATGGTGCCGTAGGCGACGACGACGATCTCCGCGTCGTCGACCGCGGACGACTCGGAGCGGGGAGTGATGCCCGCCGTCATCTCCTGGCGGCGCCGATCACAGGCCGCGTAGTGCTCGGAGAGGTCATAGCCGACACCGTCGCGCTGCTTGGCGGTGCCCAGTGGCGACACCAGCTTGGCCCGGCCACTACCGCCGCTCGTTCCGTCGAGCGCCCACGCGGGCGCCGGGCGGGGCACGGTGGGCCCGGCGCTCACCTCGATGTCGACCCAGGTGTGGGCCAGGTAGTAGTCGCCCACGACCAGCACCGGGTTGCGCCAGCGATCGGCCAGGTCGAAGGCCTCGGCGACCAGCTGGGTCACGTCGGCCGGGCCCGACGGGGCCAACACCGGAGTCCGGTAGTCGCCGTGCCCACCCCCGCGAGTGGCCTGGAAGTAGTCGCCCTGCCCGCGAGCCATGTTGAGGACGACGAAACCGATACCGGCCATGGTCGCCTCGGCGATGGACTCCTGCATCAGCGACAGGCCCTGACCCGTGGAGCCGGTGGCCGCCCGGGCCCCGGTCGCCGCCGCGCCCCACACCATGCCCACCGCCTCCAGTTCGCTCTCGGCGTTGACGCACAGCCCGCCCACCGGCGGGAGCGCCTCGGCCATGTGTTCGAGGACCTCGGTGAACGGCGTCATCGGATACCCGGCGAAGAACCGGCACCCCGCCTCGACCAGGGCATGAGCCACGATCGCCGAGCCCTCGGCGAGCTGACGGGTCACGACCAGGCCCCGTTCCACTGGCGGGGCGTCTCGAAGCGGTGGACCTGGAAGCAGAAGTCGGGACAGACATCGGCGCAGGCCCGACACGCCGTGCAGCCGGCGAGCAGCTCGGGGAACCGGTATCCCCTGGTGTTCGTGCGGTCGGTGGTCATGACCAACACGTCGGGTTTGCAGGCGTCGATACAGAGGTCACAGCCCTTGCACGCCTCGGTGTCGATCACGGCCGTGCCCCGCACGGGAATGGAGTCGGTCATGTGGACACCGGGTCGGCCGACCACGCCGGATGGGTGAGCGTGACGAGGGACAGACCGTCGGCCAACGCCTGTCGGTTGGCGGCTGCCGCCTCACGGCGATACGACGGCAGCACCCGCTCGGGTGTGCTGAGCAGGGCGTCCTCGGACACCAGCCCGGTGGCGGCGGCCAACACCCCGACGAGTACCAGCGATGCAGCCATGGGAGCGCCCAGTGCGCCGGCCCGGTCGAGCGCGGCGACGGGGATCACCGAGATGTCGGACCGCCCTTCGAGCGCCTCGGGTGCCACGATCGACGAGTTGACGACGGCCGGACCCCCGGGTCGTACGATCGACCATGCGAGGGCCGCGTGCTCGTGGTGCATCACCACGGCTCCCCAGGCCGAGCTCACCATCGGGGGCGCGCGCACTGCCTCGTCGGCCACTACCAGTACGGAATCGCTGTTGCCGCCACGCATCATCCCGCCGTAGCTGGCGAACAGCTGCACGCGCCGCCCATCGGCCACGGCCGCCTCGGCCAACGTCCGAGCCGCCAGCTGGACGCCCTGACCGCCAATGCCGGTGAACAGGATCTCACGCTCCACGGCCGGATGATACGCTGTTCCTCTCATAAAGAACAATGTTCTCGGAGGACCCCATGGCTGCGACCGATCGGACGTTCGGCGACGTCGGAACCCGGCTCCTCATCGACAACGAGCAGGTCCGCGTGTGGGAACTGCACCTCGAGCCGGGCCAATCCTCGGCGCTGCACCATCATCAGCGCGACTACGTCATGGTGCAGATCGACGGTGACCGCATCGCCGCCGAGTTCGAGCCCGACAGCGCCGGCACCTTCGCCGGGTCGTCCTACCTCGATGGCGAGGTGACGCCGGGGACGGCCATCTACGCCGAGGCCGGTGGCAAGGAACGGGCGGTCAACGTCGGCGGCGAACCATTTCGAGAGATCATCGTCGAGGTGAAGGCCACCCGCCGAGCGGGTGTGCTTCCCGTCCAGCACGTCTCGCTCAACGTGGTCGACGTGGCGGCGGCGCTTCCCTTCTACACCCAGGTCCTCGGGCTCCAGGTGCTCTCCCGACCCGACTTCGGGATCCCCGGCGCCTGGCTCGGCACGGGCAACGGCGTCCAGATCCACCTGATCGAGGATCCGACCTTCGTGGCGCCGAGCGGGCCCCACCTGGCGTTCGAGACCACCGACATCGACGGGGAGACGGTCCGCCTCCGGGACCTGGGAGTCGATGTCGGGGAGCCCTTCGAGCTCGACGGCATGCGCCAGGCGTTCTTCCACGATCCATCGGGCAACCAGTTCGAGCTCAACCAGCCGCCGAACCCATGACCGATGGCCTCACCGTTGGCGCGGTGGTGGCCAACGCCGCTACCGGCGCGCCCGACGCGGTGGCCGCGGTCGTGGACGGGCGGACCCATTCCTTCGCCCAGCTCGACCAGGCCGCCACGATGTGTGCCCAGCGCCTGGTCGGGGCAGACCTCCAACGGGGGGACGTCGTGCTGGTCCTGGCCGGCACCTCGTTCGATCTGCTGGCCCAGTTCGTCGGGTGCGCCCGAGCAGGCGTGGTCTTCGCGCCGCTGAACCCCGCCCTCGACGCCGGCACGATCGCCTCGGTCGCCGAGCGAGTGGCGGCATCGGCCTGCATCGTCGACGAGGTCAACCGCCCCCTCGCCCGGGCCCTCACCGTTCCCACCCTGGCGGTCGAGGAGGCCGCCGAACAGGGCACGCACACTCGGCTACCGGCCGTCACCGCCGACGACGGCCACGTCGCCTTCTTCACCAGCGGGAGCACCGGCCTCCCGAAAGCGGCCCTGTTGTCGCACCGGACCAGCGTCCTACGGTCTCATCCGGGCAGTCAGCTCGAACCTCGCGGCCCTGCCCTGTGCCCCTATCCCCTCTTCCACATGGGCGGTTGGACCATCGCCCTTCAGCAGTGGCACGCCCGGGCCGGCGTGGTGTTCGTCGACCAGACCGATCCCCAGTCGCTGGCTCACGCCCTGGGCACCCAGAGGATCGAACGCTTCAATGCCATCCCGGCCCTGTGGACCCGCCTGGCCGACCAGCTGGGTGAACGGGCCGACGGCGCCTTTCCCGACCTGCGCTTCGCCGACACCGGCACCTCGCCGACATCGCTGTCCCTGCTCGAGACCATCGCCCGCATGGCGCCCAACGCGCACGTGCGGGTCTTCTACGGCAGCACCGAAGCCGGCAACGTGGCCTCGCTCCACCACGAAGACGTCGCCCGCAAGCCGGGCAGCTGTGGTCGACCGAGCCCATTGACTGCCGTTCGCCTGGCGCCCGATCAAGAGCTGTGCGTGCAGGGCCCACTCCTGTTCGACGGGTACCTCGGCGACGCGGAGGCCACGCAGCAGGTCCTGGTCGAGGGCTGGTACCACACCGGCGATCAGGCCACCATCGACCCCGAGGGGTTCATCACCATCACCGGGCGGCTGGGAACGGTGATCCGCACCGGAGGCGAGGCGGTGACACCCGAGGTGGTCGAGACTGCCCTCGCCGCCCACCCGGCCATCACCGACGTGGCCGTGTTCGGTGTCGACGATCAGCAGTGGGGAGAGATCGTGTGGGCCGCGGTGGTCTGCGGGCAGCCACTGGACCTCGATGACGTCCGCCATCATCTGGCGCGAGGCGGCCCGCGTCCGCTGGCTGCCCACCAGCGACCCCGCGGCCTCCTGGTCCTCGACGCCCTTCCCCGCACGCCTGCCACCGGTCAGGTGGATCGCCACCGCCTCCGGCGCCTGGCCGCCGAGCTCGGGCAGCGAGAAACCGACCCATGAGCCCGCCCGCTGACCGACTGGAGGGGCTGAGCTGATGGCCATGGTCGACCAGGTCATCCAGCGGAGCATGGCCGAGCAGCACCAGGCCTACACCGCCGAGGTCCGGGTGATCATCGACGCCGCCTACGCGGTGATCGCCCGCAGTGGGCGCTTCGACCCACCGGTGCGCGCCATCCTGGCCGAAGCGGGGTTGTCCAACCCGGCCTTCTATCGCCATTTCCGCAGCAAGGACGAGCTCCTGTTGGTGCTGTTGGATGAAGGGCGCCGCCAGCTGGTGCAGTATCTCGATCACCAGATCGAGGCGGCCCATGACCCCGACGAGCGAGTCGAGGCCTGGGTGCGAGGGGTGCTCGCCCAGTCGACCGACGAGTCCGCAGCTCGACGCACGCGGCCCTTCGTCACCCAGGTCGAACGCCTCCAACAACGCTTCCCCGCCGAGCAAGAGGCGTCTGAGCAACAGCTGCTGGATCAACTCCGTGCCGTCCTCGGCTCCGCTCGCAACCGGTGGGCGCCGACCATCTACTCGCTCGTGTTCGGGGAGCTCGAGCGGTACCTGCGCACCGAGACGACGCCCACCGACAACGACATCGACCAACTGGTGGCCTTCGTGCTGGCCGGCGCGGACGCCGTGCGTTGATCACCACCACGCTCCGCTTCAATTTCGCGCTGCCCGGTCAGGATCCGGCCGAGAACGCGCGGCGCCATCGCTCGTCGGTGGTCATGGCCGAGGAGGCCGACCGGGCCGGACTCAGCGCCATCAGCCTCGAGGAACACCATGGCGTGATGGACGAGAACGGGCCCATGGGCTGGTGTGCCTCGCCCATCGCGGTGGCCGCCGCGCTGCTGGCCCGCACCGAGCGCGTGACCGTGGCCCTCTGGGGCATCGCCCTCCCGCTCCACGATCCGGTTCGGATCGCCGAGGACGTGGCCACCCTGGACCTGCTCGCACCAGGCCGGGTGGTTCTCATCGTGAACGTCGGCTACCGAGCCGAGGAGTTCGCCGCCCACGGCCAGGACTACGCCGCCCGCGAGCAGCTCTTCGACGACAAGCTGACCGTGCTCCGGGCGGCCTGGACCGACGGGGGCATCGCCGTCGACGGCACCACCCATGCGGTGACCCCGCGGCCGGTCACCCGGCCCCACCCCATGCTCATGATCGGTGGCGCCACGGTGGAGGACGCTCGGCGGGCCGCTCGCCACGCACTGCCCTTCCGGCCGTCGGCCCACCACACCCAGCTCAGGGACGCGTATCTCCACACCTGGTCGACCGACGACCACGAGCCGCTGTATCTGGCGCCACCCGCCCGCACGTCCATCGTGCAGGTCGCCGAGGACCCCGACGAGTGGTGGTCCACCGTCGGCCACCACCTACTGGCCGAGGCCCGCACCTACGCCGGCTGGATGACTCCGGGCGAACACAGCGCCGTGCACAGCCGCGCCGCCACCGTGTCGGAGCTGCGGCGCGAGGGCATCTACCGGGTCCTGACCCCGACCCAGTGCGTGGAGCAGGCGCGACGCGACCACGGCCTGCTCGTGCACCCGCTCTGTGGGGGCACACCCCTCGATCGTGCCGAGACCAGTGTCGGGTTGTTCATCGACCAGGTCCTTCCCGCGCTGCAAGCTTGACCCATGACCAGCCGGCCCTTCGAGCCCCGCGCCACCGGCGCCACAGCATCTGCCGCCGGCTCCCCTCATGGTCGCGCCGGCCGCCGAGTCCTCACCGTCGTGGTGGTGCTGGTCCTGGCATTGCCGGTGATCCGGGACCACGACAGCTTCCCGCTGTCGACGTACCCCATGTATGCCCACAATCGTGACCGGGTGGCAGCCATCGCCACGGTGGTGGGCATCGGTTCGTCGGGGCAGGTGCAACGTCTCGGTCTCACCACCATCGCCGACTCCGACGATCCGCTGGAGGCCGCATCGTTCGTGCTGCTGGAGATCCGGGCCGGCCGAGCCGACGCCCTGTGTGCGGCAGTGGCCTCCCGCGTCGATCCTGCCCTCGCCGGGGTGGAGGTCGTCACCGAGACCCACGACCTGGTGGCTCTCGTGCGGGGCCAGGCCTCACTCCAGGAGCGTGCCGTGCACGCCACCTGCACGCCGGACCCATGACGGGACTCGGCTCGCTCGATGCCTGGCTGCTGGCCGCTGCCCCGGCGACGCGCCTGGCCGCCTTCCGGATCGTGGCCGGTGGCTTCGCCGTGGTCTACGTCGTGGCCCGATCCCCCACCCTGTGGGCGCTGGCGAACCGACCCGAGGAGTCGTTCGCGCCGGTGGGCGTGTTGGGCTGGATGGATCGACCACCGGCTCCGGCGGTCGTCCTCGTCGCGCTCACCCTGACCGTCATGGTCGGGCTGGCCTTCGTGCTCGGTTGGCGATTCGCCCTGACCGGTCCGCTCTTCGCGGTCGCAATGCTGGCGTCGGCCACGTTCCACAGCTCGTGGGGTCAGCTCCTCCACTTCGAGAACCTCGTGGTGCTGCACGTGCTGGTGATCGGGTTCAGCCCCAGCGCCGATGCCCTGGCGCTCCGGTCCGATCCCCCACCGCCGCCGTCGTACCGCTACGGCTGGCCGCTGCGGATCGCCGCCATCCTCACGGTCGGCGTGTACGTGATCGCGGGTGTGGCCAAGCTGCGCATCGGCGGGGCCGAGTGGCTGTTCGGAGACAGCCTCCGCAACCACGTGGCCTACTCGGCGGCCCGCCTCGATCTCCTCGGCGCCTCCCCCAGCATCCTGGCTCGCACCGTCATCGACTGGACGTGGCTGTTCCCGCCCTTGGCGGTGACGGCGGTGCTCATCGAGTTGAGCGCACCGGTGGCCCTGGTCACCCGGTCGCTGCGCAACACCTGGATCGGGGCGGTCATCGTCATGCACCTGGCCATCGCCGCGCTGCTGCTCGTCCTGTTCCCCTATCAGGCGCTGGGTTTCGCCTTCGCTCCCCTGTTCGATCTGGAGGTGGGCGCGGCCCGCCTGCACGGGTGGATCCGGCGGGTGCCGGTCACCCGCCGGTGGGCCCGGTGAGGTGTACCGTCATCGCATGATCCGAAGTGGCACACGAGTACAACTGCTCGCGGTGGCTGTCCTGGTCACCGCCTTCAGCATCGGAGCGCCACCCGCGGGCGCCGAGATCACCGAAGGCTGCCACGCCGAGGCGGTCTTCCCCGACGGTGTGCTCGTCGACCCGGCCGCCGGTGACGAGTTCACCGTGCCCCGGAACGGCACGGTCGAATGGGTGGGCCGCATCGACACCGACAGCGAGGAGACCGAGCCACGCAGTCACAACGGCCAGGTGGTGATCGTGCTGCCACCGCTGATCGGTGACGTGCTCGGCCTGTTCCTCGACGATGGCGAGCCCGATGTCCGCCGTTGGGCCGACACCGAGACCACGGCCACCACCGACAAGGGCGTCACCAAGTACAGCATCCCCGGTTGGGTCCCGGCCGGGGCACCGATCCGGGTGGAGGGCGTGCACAACGACACGGCCCAGAACTGCGACGGTTGGGTGGTCCTCACGATCGACGGCAGCCCGTGGAGCAGTCCCACCACGCTGATCGCCGTCGGCGGCACCATCGCTGCGCTGGCCGGCCTGGTTCTGGCCGGCAAGGCCCGATGGCGTGCTGGAGACCCCATGCCCGGGGACCCCATCGCATCGGCGCCGGTGCGGGGGAACCCGATCCTCGGCTTCATCGCCGGCGGCTTCCTGGGAGCGTTCGTGGCCCCGTTGCTGTGGGCCCTCGGGGTGATCGATCTGGCCAGTCCCGTGTGGATCCTCCTTCCCCTCGTCGGTGCCATCGCCGGCACGGCCGTCGGCTTCTTCCCCCCGTGGAACCGCACCCCTGGGCCCCCACGCCCCGGCGACGACGACCCCCCCTCCCCCGACGACGAGTTCTTCAGCCCCGACGAGATGGCGGTGGCCAACCGTCGTCGGACCCCCGATCTCGGTCCGGCCGGCGCCTCGCGCAGCCTGGCCGAGATGGAGGACGAAGCCGGTTCGTCCTGAGCTGCACCGGTAGCTAGGGCTTCGACTCGTCGAGCGACCGAATCAGCGCCTTGGGAGCCACCATGCGGTAGGCCTCCTCGGCTATCTCGGCGATCTCGGTCCAGTCGGCGGCGCGATCGATGCGCACGCCGAGCCACCCGCGGTGCCCCACGTAGGGAGGTCGGAAGAAGCGATCCGGCTCGGTCTCGACCAACTGCTCCTGCACACCACCGGGAGCGGCACACCACAGGGCGATCCCATGTTCACCGTGATGGTGGTCGTGGAACATCACGAACGTCTTCTTGTCGCGGACGAAGAACGTCGGTGCCCCGTGGCTGAGGCGTTCGGTGACCTCGGGCAGGGCCGAGCAGATCGTTCGCACCCGATCCAGCAGGGCCTGAGCGTCAGCGTTCATGGACCGGACGCCCGCGATGGTGCGAGGAGAAGCGCGCTCAGACGAGCGCGGCGACCGGTTCGCCGTTGATCGTCTTGTACACATGGGCACCCGCGATCCACACGACCGGCCAGGCCAGGCCGCAGGTCACGATCAACAACACGACGGCGACCACGAGGAAGGCGAGCAGGTTGCCCATGTTGGCCCTGACCACGTTGACGCTGGCGCTGATGCCGTCGGTGGGGCTCATGTTCTTGTCGACGATGTAGTAGCCGTAGAAGAAGGTGAAGAACATCACCAACAGGCCCGGGATGACACACAGCACCAGTCCGACGAAGGTCATCAGCCCCACCAGGAGCGACGCCACGAAGTAGGACCCGACGTGGGCTCCCTGGAACAGCACGCCGAACTCCGGGGTGCGCCCCTCGACGATCTCGAGGGAGGCCCGGATGAGTCCCACGGTGACCATCAGCGCGATGACGTACCCGATCACCGAGAACACGATCGACAGGAACGGATTGTCGACGAGCAGCTGGCCGACCAGGCCGAACCCGGCATAGGCGACGATGATGATCAGGAGCAGGACCAAGATGGTGCCCAGGTTCTTGACGAACCCGTTCCAGCCGTAGCTGAGCGCCGCGCCGATGTCGATGGTGGGGCCCTGCGGGCTGCCGCCCGGGGTGGGCGGCTGGGCGCCCGGCGCCTGCTCGGGTGAATACCACTTGCCGTCGGCGGCCTGCCACCAGCCGGGTCCCTGGGATTGATCGCTCACCGTATCTCCTTCGTCGTCGGGGCCGAGCGTAATCGGCGTCGTGGCCTCGATCGGGGACCGTGACGGGCCTGCCTCGCGGCGGGCCCATCACTGCTCGGCGGCCACCAACTCGAGGATCTCGTCCTCCCAGGCGAAGTCGTAGTCCCCGGCGCCGGGGCGTCCGGCGTCGCACCACCATCGGTGGGTCTGGGCCACGGCGCCGGGGAAGTCGTATCGCGGCTCCCAGCCGGTGACCCGCTGCAGCGCCTCCACCGAGAACACGACGTCGGTGTCCCACCGGTGCAGGTTGGGCTGGAGGCGCTGGGTGATGTTGCCCAGCTGGAACCGATGGGCGTGGCGCCGGGCCCGTTCGAACGCCGCGTCGGTGGGCCTGATGTCCATGGCCGAACGGGGTCCGGACGGTGCGCTGACCGCCACCCGGCCGTCCCACAGGGCGTCCATCAGCGATGCGGGGATCGGCACCAGGTCCGGGTCGGTGCCCACCACCTCGGCGAAGGTGTCGATGTAGCGGCGGTCGGTGTGGGGGTCGGTGCCGGTGCAGTTGAAGCGCCGCCCGAAGCTCTCGGGCCGCCCCAGCAGGGCGACCAGCGCCCCCGACTGGTCGTCGACGTGGCCGACGATGCCCCGGGTCTGCCCGGCACCGGGCATCAGGATGGGCCGGCCCCGCCGCATCCGCTCGAACATGCGCTGCTCGCGGTCGGGCAGGGCGTTGTGGGGACCGAGGACCATCGACAAGAGCACGGTGGTGGCGGGGAAGCGGCGCTCGCGGTGGGCCCGGTCCAACACGTCCTCGCAGCGCAGCTTGTCCAGGCCGTACTCGTTCTGCTCATCACCGCGCTCGGTCGGGGCGTCCTCGGTGATCGGGCACGGCGTGCCCGTGGCGTAGGTGACGGTCGAGGAGATGAAGACGTAGTGGCTCACCCGTCCGTCGAGCAGATCGACCATCACCTCGACGTCGCCCGGGTGGTACGCCGTCATGTCGATGACGGCATCCCACTGGTCGCCCGCCAGGGCGGACCGGAGCGCACCGTGATCGGTCCGGTCGGCCAATCGGCGGTCCACACCGGGGGGATACTCGATCGGGGTGCGGCCCCGATTGCACACGGTGGTGTGGTGGCCCTGGTCGACCAGATGGCGCACCAGGGACCGTCCGTTGAACAGCGAACCGCCCATCACCAGCACCTTCATGCCCGCTCTCCCATCTGACCGAATTTGCGTGGGTTGTCGACAATGATCGCGCGCAACCCACGCCAGATCGGCATGGGTGGGGACTCAGCGGTGCGTGTCCACCAGCTCGACCAGGGCGGCAACGGCCTGATCCGGGGCCACACCGCGCTTCTCGCCGGTGGATCGGACCACCAGCTCCAATTCGCCCGCCTCCACTCCGTTGGGGCCGATGGTCAGGCGGAAGGGGATGCCCACCAGCTCCGCATCGGCGAACTTCACGCCGGGACGGGCGTCGCGATCATCGAGCACCACCTCCACCCCGGCATGGCTGAGGTCGTCGGCCAGGCGCTCGGCCATCTGCATGGATTCGCGGTGTTCGGCCTTCACCACCGTGATCACCACGTGGAACGGCGCCACCGAGACCGGCCAGCTGATGCCCTGCTCGTCGTGATGGGTCTCGACCACGGCGGCCAGGGCCCGCCCCACCCCGATGCCGTAGCAGCCCATGATGGGCACCCGGGCTTCGCTGTTCTCGTCGAGGACGGTGATGCCGAAGGCCTCGGTGTACTTGCGTCCCAGCTTGAAGATGTGGCCCACCTCGATGGCCCGCTCGATCAGGAGCGGCTGGCCACATTCCGGACAGGCCTCCCCGGCCTTCACCTCGCGGAGGTCGGCCCACCGGCCCACGGCGATGTCGCGCTCGACATCGACGCCACCGACGTGGAAGTCATCCTCGTTGGCGCCCGTGGTCATGGCGGTGCGCCCACGTAGGGCGGGGTCGGCGATGATGTCCAGGTCGGTGACGCCGACGGCCCCGAGACTGCCCGGGTGAGCGCCCAGGGCGGCATGGATGGCATCGGCCTCGGCCGGGGCCACGTCGATGGCGCCCGTGGCGTCGACCAGCTTCTGCTCGACCAGGTTGTGGTCCCCGCGCAACAGCACCAGCGTCAGCCGGCCGTCGAGCACCATGACGAGCGTCTTGATCTGCCGATCGGCGGGGGCGCCCCCGTCCATCTCGGCCAGCTGGGCGATGGTGCGCACACCCGGAGTGGGGAACCGCACCGGCGCGTCGTCGGCCGTGGGCGGGTCGGCGATGTCGGAGATGGTCGATGTGGCCCGCTCGATGTTGGCCGCGTATCCACAGCCGTCACAGCGGGCGATGTCGTCCTCACCGGCGGGCGAGGCCACCATGAACTCCACCGAGTCGCTGCCGCCCATGTTGCCCGATGACGCCTCGACGGCGACGGCGTCGAGCCCCAGACGCTCATAGATCCGGACGTAGGCGTGCTGATGGGCGTCGAAGCTGGCATCCAGCCCGGCCTCGTCGACATCGAAGCTGTAGGAGTCCTTCATGGTGAACTCGCGCACCCGCAACAGACCGGCCTTGGGTCGCGGTTCGTCGCGGAACTTGATCTGGAACTGGTACCAGATCTGGGGCAGGGCCCGGTACGAGCCGATCTCGGCGAAGACCGTGCTGAAGATCTCTTCGTGTGTCATGCCGAGCGCCTGCTCGGCACCCTTGCGGTCCACCAGGCGGAACATCTCGTCACCCATGGCATCCCACCGACCCGATGTTCTCCAGACCGTGGCCGGGTGCATGCACGGCAGCAGGAACTCCTGACCACCGATGCGGTTCATCTCTTCGCGGATGATCGACGTGATCTTCTCGTGGACCCGAAGACCCAACGGCAGCAGCGAGTAGTGGCCCGACTGGAGCTGGCGGATGTAGCCGCCCCGCACCAGCAGCTTGTGACTGGCCGCCTCGGCGTCGCCGGGTGCATCACGCAGGGTGGGTATGAAAAGCTGCGACCAGCGCATGGGTCTCCTCGATCTGCCTGGAGCGGCGCTGGACACCGTACCGAGCAGACACGGGGAACGACGCCCGTTCGTTGGTCACACAGGGTGTCCTCTACCATCGGTGCCCGTGTCGCTGGTCCGGAATGCCACTCATCGCACGCGTGATCGCTGGCTTGCCCCGCTGATCGTGGGCGCGCTGCTCGTGGTGTTCACACCCATCGCTCCCGCCCGGGCCCACACGCCGCACGACACGACCAGCACCACCGTCATGTCGCCTGACTACGCCGAAACCCAGGTGGTCTACGCCACCAGCCAGAACCGTCTGGTGCGCTCTGACGACGGCGGCGCCAGCTGGGCGACGCCCACATCGGGGCTGGCCACCACCAGCTTGGGTCGACTGGCGGTCACACCAGCCGACCCCGACCGGGTCTATCTCACTGCGGCCGAAGGTGTGTATCGGTCCGACGACGGGGGCTTCCACTGGGCGCTCGCCAGCGCGCGCACCACGCCGTTCACCACCTCGGCCATCGCCGCATCACCCGACGATGCCGACGTGGTCATCGCCACGAACTCGCCGGCCGGCAACATCCGCACGACCGACGGCGGCAACCAGTGGTCGCCGATCGACGGCATCCCCGCGGCCCAGGTCCTCACCTTCGGGCCGGCCGGTACCGGACTGGTGGCCCTCGGTACCCGCCAGGGCGAACTGCGGACCTCATCCGATGACGGCGCGACCTGGACCGACCCGCTGCTCACCCTCGACAGCGCCGTGTCGGCCATCGCCATCGCGTCGCGCGATGGCCAGGATCTCATCTTCGTCGGTGAGAGGGACGGCTTGCTGTGGCGATCCACCGACGGCGGGACCACCTTCACCGACATCACTGCCGGTCTTCCCCGTGGCCAGTCGGTCAACGGCATCGCCCCCTCGCCGACGTTCAGCGACGACGGGAACGTGTGGGTCTCGGTGAGCGCCGAAGGTGTGTACTTCTCGCCCGACGGCGGCGACGGATGGGAACGGCGCACCGATGGCCTCACCACCGATCGCCAGGCCGACGAGGTCGATGTCGACGACTTCTACCGCATCGACGCGGGCACGGGGCCCGACGGCGAGACGACGCTGTTCGTCGGCGGATTCGACGGGCCGTTCCGGTCCGACGACGGCGGACTGGCCTGGGCGCCCCTGGAGACCCTGTCCGAGATCGTCGTCGGCCTGGGCGTCTCGCCCGCCTACCCCGACGACGGCACCGTTGCCGTGGCCACCTACGTCAAGGGGGCCTATCTCTCCACCGACCGGGGTGAGACCTGGAGCCTCAGCAACAACGGCCTCGAGAAGGATCTCGATGCCGGGAACAAGTTCCTACCCACCATTCGACTGCACAACATCGTGTTCTCGCCCGCCTACGCCCAGGACCAGACCATCTTCTCGGCGTCGTGGACCCGCCTGCTGCGGTCCGACGACGGTGGGCGGAGCTGGCGGAGCCACTTCGTCTCCGATCCGCCCCCCGGCAGCAACCTCCGGCAGTTCATCATCGCCCTGTCACCGGCCTTCGCCGACGATGGCACCATTTACCTGGGCACCCGTGAGGGCGACATCTACGTCTCCGCCGAGCGGGGCGAATCCCGGACGTTCGAGCAGATCGGATCGGTGGGCTCACCGGTTCGCACCATCGAGATCCACCCCGACTTCCCGGACGCGGCGACCCTGTTCGCCAGCACCGAGGTGGGTACCTTCCGCAGCGACGACGGCGGGGCCACCTGGCGGGACACCGGGGGGCCGACCACCGCAGCCATGCTGGCCATCTCTCCCGACTTCGCGGCCGACCAGACGCTGTTCGCTGGCACCCGTGAAGGCCTGCTGATCACCCGCGACGGCGGCGCCACCTGGGAGCCCGGTACCCACCCCGATCTGGTGGCCAGCATCGTCGAGGGGGTCGAGACCTCTCCCGCCTACGCCGACGATCAGACCGTGCTGATCAGCGCCAGGGGAGCTGGTCTGTTCCGGTCCGAGGACGGTGGACGTTCGTTCGATCCGGTCGGCGACGATCTCCGGGAGAACGGCCATCTGTTGGCCGACTTCAGCAACCCCACAGCTGAACCCATCCACTTCTCACCAAACTTCGCCGAGGACCGCACCGTGTTCGGCTACGGCGCCGGGTCGGTGCTGCGGTCCACCGACGCCGGTGACTCGTGGCAGGAACTGGCCCTGCCTCCCGCCTCGGATTTCGACGTGGTCACCAGCCTGGAGCCACCAGCGACGGCTCCGACCACCACCCATGCCCAGGGGACGGCGGCCGAGGCCCCACCAACCGGCGCCGCCGATGATGCGAGCGGCACCTCAGCCGGTGCAATCGCCGGGGTCGTCGCCCTGATCGCGCTCGGTCTGGCCGGCGCCGTGTTCGCCTTCAAACGCAGCGACGGCACGTTGCACTGAAGTTCCACCGGTGCCCGCCGATGGAGAACGGTGGGGAACCCGAAACCGAGCGTTCTCACGACGCACACGCAGCGTTCTCGTCCCGCACACGGTGACGACATCCGAGCTTCATATGGTCGTACGGTGAGCTCCGTGCCCCTGACGCCCGCCTCCGTCGACCCGGACCAGATCGGTCGGTGGTACCGCCAGACACGGGTGATCACCTGGCCGTTCCGCCGCCTGTGGCTCGATGTCGAGTCGCAGGGGCTCGGCAATGTCCCCGCCGACGGGCCCGTCATCCTGGCGGCCAATCATCTCTCGTTCCTCGACTCGCTGCTCCTCATGTACGAGACACCCCGCCAGGTCGTGTTCCTCGGCAAGGCCGAGTACCTCGAGTCGCGACTGACCCGTCGACTGTTCCCGGCCGCCGGCATGATCCCCGTCGATCGGTCGGGCCGTGGCGCAGGCCGAAGTCTGCGCGTGGCCCAGGGCATCCTGGCCGACGGAGGGGTCATCGGCATCTTCCCCGAAGGCACACGCTCGCGCGACGGTCTCTTGCACCGCGGCCATGCCGGCGTGGCCCATCTGGCCCTGCGCAGCGGGGCGCCGATCATCCCTGTCGGCATCACCGGCACCGATCGGGCCCAGCCGATCGGAGCGAGGGTGCCCCGATCCGGGGTGCCGATCACCATCCGTTTCGGCCCGCCGATCGACCTCGGCGGATTCCGAGGTCGGCCCGCGGTCGGCGTCGTCAAGCAGGAGATCACCGACCGCGTCATGCGGGCCATCTCCACCTTGTCGGGCCAGCCCCATGTCGCCGAAGACCGTCCGCTGCCGGCCATCATCTGAGCGATCGCCCGCGCCACCATCACCCGGCCGCAGGCGCGACCATCACCCGGCCGCAGGCGCGACCATGTCGATACGGGGGCGGCTCACCGGCGAGACGAGCTCCCAGGCCACATGGCGTTGCAGGAACATGTCCATGTGTTGGCCGAGGGCCGTGCGGCACACGTCGTCGGGATCCTCCACGTCCAACTCGCCGGAGGGATACTCGCGCAGTGGGGGGACGAGCTCGTGCCAGTCATCGTGGTGACCGTTGGTGCGCACGTCGAGGACGGCTTGGTGCCAGGCCACGTAGTCGTGGGCCAGCTCGAGATGGTGCGGGAAGCTCCGCCCGTTGGTGGGCAGCACCGCGTGCTGCACGGCCAGCACGGTGGCCAGAGCGTCATCGTCGGGCACACCGCAGCGCTGCACGAGGTAGTCGTGCAGCTCGTCCACGAATCGACGCCAGCTCCCTGGCGGCAGCATGCGGTTGACCACGGCTCGAACGGCGAAGGCCAGTGAGGGCCACCGCTCCGAGTCGGCCAGCACGTCGCGGATGAGCTGCGCGTAGAAGTCGATCTCACGCTGTCCCGTCTCGTGGCGCACGTACTTGCTGACGTGGCGGGATGCGCCGGCCGTGTCGAAGATGTAGGCGGTGACCCGGAGATGGGACATCTCCTTCCAGTCGTCTCGGTCGTAGCTGTTCGTCTCCTTCAACACCTCGCCCACCCGCGCTCTGATGCCGTGCTCGGCCCGGTAGTCGGCCGCGTTCATCGGGCTGTTGGGCAACAGCCTCGTCTCGTGGATGGCCGCCAGCACATCACGGTTGATCACGCCCTGGAGATCGTCGCGGAACGAGGCCACCGTGGCGCCGGGAAGACCCATCATGAGGTCGACCGACATCGGCAGATGGTTCTCCTGGAACTCGGTGGCCAGCTGGTTGTACTTCTCGGTCTTGATGTTGCGGCGCCGGATGGCTTTCAGCGTGCCGGCATCCATCGATTGCAGTGACACCTTGCCCTCGGCCAGGATCCCGGCATCGGCGAAGATCTCGATGATCGGGCGTAGGTGTTTGACGGTGTTCTTGGCGTAGTTGGGACCGATCACCTGGGGGAACCCGTACTTCGCCTTCACCTCCACGATCTTCTCGGCGATGTCGACATCGCGTTTGAAGATGCCGAAGTTCGCGTCGGCCAGGGCCACGTTGTAGATCTGGTTCTGGCCCATCCACTCGAGCTCGGCGAAGACCCGGTCGATGTCGAACTGCCTGATGCGGGAGAGGGTGGCCGATCCCCAGTCACAGAACGTGCACCCGTACGGACAGCCGCGATTGGTCTCGAGGATGACGTTGAGCGCGGGACCAGCGATGAAGCCGTCGAACAGCCCGGTCAGGAGGGGTGACGGGATGGTATCGAGGTCGGCGATGCGGTCGCGGTCCTCGGTGCGCTGGAAACCCTGCGGAGTCCGGTAGCCCAGACCGCGGACGTCGCGCAACGCCGAAAGGTCGATGGTGCCGGACCGGGCCGACGGCTCGAGGGCGGCCAGGATCTCGGCGAAGGTCTCCTCGCCCTCCCCACGCACCACGACGTCGACATCGGGATGATCAGCGAAGAACTTCTCGGCGTCCTCGGCGTACTTCGGCGTGCTCGGGCCACCATGGATGGTGATGCTCTCGGGACACGCGGCTTTGATCTTGAGTGAGAACTCGAGGTTGCGCTCGATGTTCCAGATGTAGTTCGACAGCAGGAAGATGCCGGGCTCCTGAGCGGCACGGACCAGGTCGGCGTCGGTGTAGTAGAAGCGCGGCGTGAAGGCATAGCTGTCGTTCAGCCGGCCACCGTCGTACGCGGTGGCGTAAGCGATCAGATACCCCAGGGCGGCCGGGGGCAGCATCCAATGGGTGTCGACGGGTACCACCGGCATGCGGACCCGGCCCGTCCGGGCGGCGAGCTCTCGGTTGCGGGTGTCGGCCTCCTCCACCCTCGCCGCCTCGGCGTCTCGGACCCGGGTCCGGCGTCCGTCCTGTTCGATCCGGCGTCGACGGTTCTCGGCCGCCCGCTCGAACTGGGGATGCTCGGAGTTGAACGGTGCCACCAGCCCGGCGGCCAGCAGTCGGGCCGCGAGGTCACCGAACGCCTCCTCGGACAGGGCGACCTCACCGGCTTCGGTCCGATGGGCGGTGTAGGACTCGGCCACGGTGGACGCGGTGCAGAAGCCGCTGGCCGCGTGCAGCTCGATGGCATCGAGTCGGATCACCACCCGGCCGTCGTGATCGACGTACTCGAACCCATCGGGGCCGATGGCGAGCAGCGAGGGTATGGAGAAGACCAGGTTGATGTCGTCCTCTACGGGCTCGGCCGTCCCGTAGCCCATGGCACCCGGCGCCTCGACGGCCGGGCCGGCGGAGTCGACGAGGAGACGACGGCGACGAAGCTCCTCGGCCAGACCGAACAGCGCCGAGGCATCGTGGCCGAGGCGATGTTCAACCGCTTCGACCGCGGCCCCGACGGTGGCCGTCCGCCCGGCGGAGAGGTACTCGATGAACAGCAACCCCTCGAGCCCCAGCGGCAGGCCGGTGAAGTCCTCGTAGGCGGGGACGACGACACCCCGCATCCCCACGATCAGGAAGAGGGACGCCGAGACGGCGACCTCCGGCTCGCGTTCACTCAGCTGAACGAACACGTCCCCATCGGCTTCAGGCATCAGGTGGGTCTCTCCTTCGACGAAACATCCCAAGGTACCGCGGTCGGGTCGACACCGACAGTGGCCGACGTCGACCGCTTCTCATCGATCTGGCGCTACTTCGTCGCAACTATTGCGACGAAGTGGCGCAATTTCGGTCAGGGGGTACCGTCGGCGTATGCAGGTCGTGCCGCTGACGGGGGTGCTCGGGGCCGAGGTCACCGGGGTCGACCTGGCCGATGATCTCTCCGACGCGCAGGTGGCCGAGCTGCGGGCCGCCATCTGCGCGCATCAGGTGGTGATCGTGCCCGGTCAGCGCCTCGACCCGGACGCCCAGAGCCGATTCACCCGCCGCCTCGGCCCGCCGGGCCCCACCAACTTCGTCGACCCCATCCCGGGCCACCCCGATGTCATCCTGGTGCTCAAGACCGAGGACGAGGCCGATGCCTTCAACTTCGGCGGGGTGTGGCACAGCGACTGGAGCTTCATGCCCGAACCCCCGTCGTTCACGGTTCTGCACGCCATCGACGTACCGCCGTACGGGGGCGACACCATCTGGAGCTCGATGGTGGCCGCGGCCGCGCTGCTCGATGAAGACACCCGCACCGCGCTCGACGGCGTCACCGCCGTGCACACCGCCCGCGATGCCTACTCACCGAAGATGGCCGCCATCCATGCCGGCCTGAAGCACATGTCGGTGCGCACCGACGAGTCGGCCAACGAGGAGCACCGCCATCCGCTGCTGGTCCGCCATCCCGAGACCGGTCGAGAGGTGCTGTTCTTCAACTCGGCCTACGTCCGCGACCTCGACGGCACCGACGACCCCGCACCACTGCTGCGCCGCCTGCACACCATCAGCACCGACGTCCGCATCACGGTGCGCCATCATTGGCGCAATGGCGATGTCGCCATCTGGGACAATCGCAGCACTCAACACCTGGCCCTCAACGACTA
The DNA here is from genome assembly GCA_029858875.1 of Acidimicrobiia bacterium. Lineage (GTDB taxonomy): Bacteria > Actinomycetota > Acidimicrobiia > Acidimicrobiales > SHLQ01 > JAOUEE01. Next base: position 5,052 of record JAOUEE010000009.1, on the reverse strand, counting down.
CGCCGGCTTCCGCCGCCAACTCCACCGCACCACCGTCGGCGGCACCGCGCCCGTCGCCAGCGCCTGAGCCGGTAGGCGGTCGACCCATCGACGGGCCGCGGGCCCGCTTGTACGATTGTCTGATCGTGCTCTAGAAGCGACCCCGGTGTCCGCACGCGCCGACGACGGGCTTCGCGGAGGGACAAGGACCATGCGCATCCTGTTCGCCGACGCCATCGACGACGCCGGCCTCCAGAAACTCCGCGCCGCAGGGCACCGGTGCGAGCTGGCGCCCGAGCTGACAGCCGACGACCTGCCGGCCGCCCTCCCCGACAGCGAGGTGCTGGTGGTGCGCAGCACCCGGGTGACGGCCGAGGCCATCGAGGCCGCAGGGGCCCTCGAACTGATCGTGCGGGCCGGCGCCGGGACCAACACCATCGACACCACGGCTGCGTCGGATCACGGCGTGTTCGTGTGCAACGTGCCGGGGCGCAACGCCATCGCCGTGGCCGAGCTCACCATGGGCCTGCTGCTCGCCGTCGACCGCCACATCGCCGATGCCACCGCCGACGCTCGCCGCGGCCAGTGGAACAAGGCGAAGTACAGCCGAGCCGACGGGCTCCACGGCAAGACGATGGCCATCATCGGCCTGGGCGAGGTCGGGCTGGCGGTCGCCGAACGGGCCAAGGCCTTCGGCCTCACCGTCTCCGCCCTGCGCAAGGACGGCCGCCCCTCCCCCACCGAGGCCCGCATCCGCGCCGTCGGGGTCAGGCTGGTCGACGACCTGACCACCCTGGTGACCGAGGCCGACATCGCCACCATCCACGTGCCCGGCGGAGCGGCCACCCAGGGGCTCGTCGACGATGCCTTCCTCCGGCTCCTCGGCGACGACGGCATCCTCCTCAACACCTCACGAGGTGACGTGGTGGACGAACCGGCGCTGCTCGCCGCGCTCGACCGGGGGCTGCGAGCCGGCCTCGACGTGTTCCCCGACGAACCGGGCGGCGAGGGCCGATTCGACAGTGCCCTCGCCGGACATCCCAACGTGGTGGCCACCCATCACATCGGAGCGTCCACCACCCAGGCCCAGGAGGCGGTGGCCGCGGGCACCATCGAGGTGATCGAGCAGTACGCGGCCGGCGAGCTGACCAACTGCGTCAACCTGGAGACCGACCGCCTCGGCACGTGCACCCTCACCATCCGCCACCTCGACCGGGTCGGCGTGCTGGCCCAGGTGCTCGCCGTGCTGCGAGCCAACGGCCACAACGTCCAGCAGATGGCCAACCAGATCTTCCGCGGTGGGAACGCGGCCGCGGCCACCATCCGGATCGACGGACGACCCCAACCCGGCCTGGCCACCGATCTGGCGGCCATCGCCGAGGTGCTCTCGGCCACCATCCGCCACCACGACGGCTGACGTGACCGACCTGCGCCCTGCGTCACTCCGCCTGATCGAACCTGACTTCGTGGACCGGGTCCCCGCCCCGGCCTACGACCTGATGGGGCCGTTGGAGCGACAGGCCCGGCTCGAGGCCAACCCGGACTCGTACCTGGCCGTGACCCGGTCCCAGGAGGACGACCCGGCATCCACTCCGGCCGACATCCTGCGCCAGAGCCGGGCCGCGCTCGACCGACTGCTGCGCATGGGCGCCTTCGGGCCGCGTCAGCGCGACCGCCTGTTCCTCTACCGCCTCGAGGTCGAAGACCATTCACAGACCGGCATCGTGGCCGAGTTGGCCGTCGAGGCCGTCCGCCGCCGCCGATTGAAGCCGCACGAGCAGATCTTCCCCGAACGGGCCGAACTGCTCGCCGAGCATCTCCAGGTCGTGGGTGCGCAGTCCAGTCCCATCGCCGTGGCCCATGCGCCCCTGCCCGAGCTGGCCCGGCTGGTGGCATCGATCACCGAGACGCACCCACCCCTTCTCGACTTCCGGGGCGCCGACGGGCTGCGCCAGACGATCTGGAGCTTTCCCCACCCCGAGGCCCTCGGCCTTCTCGGCGACCGGCCGCTGTATCTGCTCGACGGTCACCATCGCGCCGCCGCGGCGCAGGCCCACGCCGACCGGACCGCAGCCGGTCCGGCCGATCCGGCCTCCTGGCTGCTGGCCACGCTGTTTCCCACCGACTCGCTGCGCATCTACGGCTTCGATCGCCGGGTGCTCGACCCTCGCCACAGCACCGATGAGTGCCTGGCCCGGATCGGCCACGAGGTCGCCCTCGAACCGATCGACCGCGCGTTCCGACCGACGCTGGGCACCGAGCTCGGGGTGTACGCCGCCGGGCGGTGGTACCGCGCCACGCTGGAGCCGCTGGCCGAGGGAGCGTTGTCCCGGCTGGCTCCGGTGCTGCTCCAGGCCCGGGTGCTGGAACCGGTGTTCGGCATCGTCGACCCCCAGAGCGACTACCGGCTCGACCATCTGCCGGCGGCCCGCGACGCGGCCGCGCTGGCCGCCGACACCGATGACAACGGCGGGGTGCTCTTCACCCTCGCGCCCATCACCGCCGAACAGTTGATGACGGTCGCCGACGAGGGTCAGGTGCTGCCGCCGAAGTCGACCTTCCTCACGCCGAAGGTCCGCTCCGGGTTGTTCCTGCGCGAGCTGACGGGCTGACCCGGGTCAGGCGTCGACGACGCGGGTCTGGGCCTGATCGAGATCGACGACCGGACTCTCGGTCGACCAGGGAAACTCGATCCAGTGATCGGTCTTCTTCCAGATGTACTCGCACTTCACCAGCGAGTGGGACTTCTCGTACAGCACCGCCGAGCGCACCTCGGCGACCCGCTCGAGGGAGAAGTTCCGCACCAGCTCCAACGTGTGGCCGGTATCGGCCACGTCGTCGGCGATCAGGATCTTGGCGTCGTCCACGTCGACCAGGTCGAGGTAGGGCGGCAGCATCACCGGCATCTCGAGGCGTTCGTCCACCCCGGTGTAGTACTCGATGTTCATGACATAGAGGTTCTTCACGGCCAAGGCGTAACCCAGCGAACCGGCCACGAACAGCCCACCCCGGGCGATGGCCAGGATCATGTCGGGCCGGTACCCGTCGTCGGCCACCATGGTGGCCAGCTCACGGACGGCGTCGCCGTAGCCGGCCCAGCCGAGATTCTCGCGCGGTTGATCGGGTGCAGCTTCGGCCATCGCGGGACCCTAATGGGCCGCGTGGGCGAGTTCTACACCGGCTGTACCAGCACCAGCGTGCCCACCCCGAGCATCACCAACAGCGCGGCCACGGCGGTGCGCAACCCCCGTGTGGCGACGCGAGACCGGGACCAGACGATGAAGCCCACCCCCATCGTCACCCCCACGCCGTCGTACACCACGTCGGCCGGGGCCGCACTGCGACCGGGCACGCCCAACTGAACCAGCTCGGCGATCAGCGCCGCCGCCATGACCACCAGCGTCGCCCCGGTCAGCGAACGCCGACTCCCGGGACGCGGGGCCAGGAGGGTGAGGGTGATCACCGCCAGTGCGCAGGCCACGGCGTGCGCACCATCCTCCATCCGGTTGAAATCGAGACCGATCCGAAGCACGATCCTGGGGGCCACCACCAGGGGCAGCGTGCAGATGGCACAGCCCACGAAAGCCAGGGCCAGCCATCGGCGATCGCCAGCACGAGACATCACCAAAGGGTATGTGCACCATCGGCGTGTCGTCGATCAGAGATCGACCCAGATCTGCCCCTCCACTTCGCGACAGGGATAGCTGGTCAGGTCGGCCTTGGGGTCTCGGCGGCCCTTCACGTTGACCTTGGTGCCGGTGCCGTCGGTGGCGAATCGCCAGCCGTGGGCGACACACACCAACTCCTCGCCGTCGACCAGCCCCTCTCGGTCGAGTGGTGACCACTGATGGGGACAGCGCCCCTCGCCCGCCACCAGTACCCCATCGAGCGTCCGCCACACCACGACGAAGCGACCGTCGATCGACCCATCGACCACGGTGCCCGGCGCCACCTCGGCGCAGGCCACATGGAGGCGCACGCTCACACGTTGGCCCGCTCGGCGCCGATGGTGGTGCTGTCGCCGTGACCGGTGTGGACCCGGGTGTCGGCCGGCAGCACCATGAGCTTGCGGTTGATGCTGTCGACCAGCTCCTCCCGGCTGCTGAACGACCGCCCCGTGGCACCCGGCCCCCCGTTGAACAGCGTGTCACCGGAGAACACCAGTCCGTCGCCGGGCAGATGGAGGCACACGCCGCCCGGCGAGTGCCCCGGGGTGTGCAGCACCCGCAGCTCGGCGCCGCCCACGTCGACCAGACGGCCATCGGCCAGATGATCATCAACCCGCCGATCGGCGTAGACCGCCTCCCACAGCATGGTGTCGTCGGGATGCAACCAGATCGGTGCACCCGTCTCGTCGGCCAGCGCCGCAGCCGCGTTGATGTGATCGTTGTGGGCGTGGGTGCACACGATGGCCTTGACCATGCGATCGCCTATGCCCTCGAGGATCGGGCGGTGATCATGGGCCGCGTCGATGACGATGACCTCGTGGTCGTCGCCCACGATCCAGATGTTGTTGTCGACATCGAAGTCCTCGCCGTCGAGCGAGAAGATCCCGCTGGTGACGACATGATCGATCCGAGTCATCAGAGGACGACCACGCTGCGGAGCACCTCGCCCGCCTCCATGCGATGGAACGCCTCCTCCACCTGCTCGAGTGAGATGGTCTCGGACACGAACCGCTCCAGATCCAGGCGGCCCTGGAGGTACAGATCAATCAGCATGGGGAAGTCGCGCGACGGGAGGCAGTCCCCGTACCACGACGACTTCAACGAGCCGCCTCGACCGAACACGTCGATGAGCGGGAGCTCGATCTTCATGTCGGGGTTGGGGACACCCACCAGCACCACCGTGCCAGCCAGGTCGCGGGCGTAGAACGCCTGCTCGTAGGTCTGGGGCAGGCCGACCGCCTCGATGGCCACGTCGACACCATCACCGTTGGTGAGCTCGCGGATGCGTTCGACCACGTCTTCGTTGGCGGCGTTGATGGTGTGGGTGGCCCCGAACTCGGTGGCCCACTCGAGCTTCTTGTCGTCGACGTCGACCGCGATGATCGTGTGGGCACCGGCCAAGGCC
>JAOUEE010000209.1 GCA_029858875.1 Acidimicrobiia bacterium | reverse complement strand
TCGCCTCGATCAGGGTCGTCGGAGATGCTGCGTGGGCGGCGATGGCCTTGGCGACCACATGGGAGGAGATCACGGACTGTGCGCTGTGATCGATCGCGTCGAGTGACGTTCATGCGCCGGCGTGGCTGACATCGACGATCATTCCGTAGCGGTGGTCGGCCTCGATCAGCAGCTTGCCCGTGGTGGTGAGGCGGCCGTTGTCGGGTTCGAAGCAGCCGTCGCCGTATGCGCAGCGCCCGTTGCAGGACAGTAGGCAGCAGCCGTATCCCCGCAGGCGCCAGAAGGCGACGCGGTCGGGGTCACCATCGAGGAGAGGCGTGCCCTGGGTGGGTGAAGTCGATGCCCGGCTTTTCGTCGGAGAGCGCATCGTCGATGTCCTGTGCAGTGCGCACGATCTTGTACCTGTCGGGACCCTCGTCGATCTACGTGCAACAGAACTCGGCGGCCTCGACGATCTTCTGGACGGACACGCCGGAGCCATCCGCGGATGGACAGGCGCCGATCACCTTGCATCCGGCGGCGACGCATCGGTCCATCTCGTCGTGGAGCTCAGGAGCCGCCCGATCTGCTCCGCTCACTCCGAAGAGGGATGCTCGTGCGGGCGCTGCGGGATCCGTGTGGTCGGTCATGTCTGGTCGTCGTGGGGAAGATTGCGTGAGCTGGTTGGTGACGGGCGCAGGGAGGATCCGAAGCCATGTCGCGGTCAGCGGATGCCGAGTCGCTGGGCGGCACGATCGGCTGGCTCCGCGCCGGCGAGTTGGCGAAGGAGGAGGAGCCCGTCGATCAGCGCGATCGCGGTCTCGGCCTCGATGCGCTGCTCTTGCGGGCTCCCGTCGATGAATTCGGCCAGCCATGCGATCCACAGCTCGACGAGGGTGGGGACGAGGGTGCAGTAGGGATCTCGTCCGCTCGCGGCAAGGCCGTTCGCCTCGAAGAAGAGCGCGAAGACCGGGTCGGCATCGGGGCTCGCCACGACGGGCCATGCGGCCTTGATCAGCTCGAGGTGATCGGCCGCTGGGTCGACGAACGCCTGGGCAAGCGTTTGCTGGAGCTCGACGCCCATCGCCAGGACGACCTCGCTGATCAGCTCATCCTTGGTCGGGAAGTAGTACACGACGACGCGATCACTGATCCCGAGGCGCTTGGCCAGTCCACCGAACGTGAGTTGACTGGGCCCGTCCTCGAAGGCGGCCGCAACTGCTCCTTCGAGAATCTCTGCCTTGGTGTGTTTGTGACCCACAGCGGTTGATTGTCTCGGGGCCGGACGACGGCGTGTCTGGTGCCGCCGACCGACCTCGCGAGCCACCCGCGCCATTCGATGTGGAGGACCCGATTCCCACCCTGACCGCCGCCGATGCCGCTGACCTGTTCCGACGCGAGCCCGACCGGTTCCTCGACGTCGGAGCGGGAGAAGCCGCCTACCGTCACGTGGGGACCGGCCCCGACGTGTTGTTCGTCCACGGCTGGCCGGCCAGCGGAGCGACGTTCCGGTTGCTCCTCCCCCACCTGGTCGACCACGTGACGTGCCACCTCATCGACTTCCCGTCCGCCGGTTCGAGCCGTTTCGATCCCGACACTCCCATGTCGATCCAGCAGCACATCGCCACGGTGCAGCGAGTGGTCGACCTGCTCGAGCTCGACGAGGTAGCGGTGGTAGGTCACAACAGTGGCGGCCTGATCGCCCGCCACGCCATGGCCGGCGATTCTCGTCTGCGCGCGATGGGCTTGATCAACACCGAACCCCGAACCAAGCTGGCGCTTCAGATCGTTCCTCGCCGCTCGCCGCCTTCCCGGATTCAGCGCCGGACTCGGCTGGGTCGCGGCCAAGCCTCGAATTCGGCGCAACGGCTTCATCCTGGGGGATGCGTTCGCCGATTCTTCGCTGCTCGACGGCGAATTCGACGAGTTCTTCCTCCGGCCGCTTCACGAGAGTGCGGCGCGCCGCGACGCTGCGACCAAGCTGCTCAGAAGCTTCGACATGCGACACATCGCCGACCTGGCAACGATCCACCCGAAGATCGACGTACCAGTCGTGCTCGTGTGGGGCGACCAAGACCCCTTCTTCCCCGTCGGCCGAGCCGAAGCGATGGTCGACAGCTTCCCCGACGCCACCCTCGAGGTCGTCGAGGGTGCCGGTCTGTTCTCACACGAAGAACGCCCACCAGAGGTCGCCCAGGCCCTCCTGCCGACGCTGACCCGCACACGCTGACCGCAGCGACCTCCACGTTCCGCCGGTCCGGGTCAACGCTCGGGCACCCCTGGCGGGTCTCATCAGGGCGCGGGATTCGGCAGGCGGCCCTCCGATCAGGGGTCGTCGTTGCCGATGATGCCGGCGCCAAGCCCGAAGAAGCTGGCGTTCAGCTCGGCATTGGGCGAGGGGTCGAGGAAGCGGATCAGGAACCACTCACCCCACAGCAGGCGGGGTTCGACGTCGGTGTCGCCGTAGACCGTCACGGCAACCGTCTTCTCGGTCTCCCCCGGAAGGAAGGTCAAGGTGTCGGGCGCCGGCGACTCGTAGTCGTCCCCCTCAGTGGCAAAGCCGTCTCCGCATCCACCGAACGCGGTGCACGGCCACGACAGGAAGTCGACGGTGATCGTCTCGTTCGATGGCGCCGAGAGCGTGATCGGGATGTGGAACACGGTCTCACCGGAGTCGCCCTCCGGTGCGCCGAACCCGCCCGGCAGGAGCACCGGCACCGGCGTCATGGCCGACGCCGTGTTGGACCACGCCGACGCGCCGGCTGGATTTCCGGCGCGCACCCGGTACCAGTACGTGGTGTCGGGCAGGACCGTCGAATCGGTGAAGCTGGTGGTGTCGGCGGCGACGGTCGCCAGCCAGGCGAAACCGACGCCGTCGAGCGAGCGTTCGACAGTGAAGATGGACTCGGCCCCCGACCCGTCGATCCAGGTCAGGTCGACCTCCGAGTTCGTGACCGGCGTGGCGGCCAGCCCCGAAGGTGCAGCCGGCGGCCCGGCCGGGAGTGGGTAGTAGTCGGCATACCCATGCCCGGCGGGGAAGGTCGGGGGTGGCGTACCTCCGATCACATCCACCCAACCCATGGCGCCGCGGTCCTCATGGCCGAGGATGTGGCAGTGCATCATCGTACGGCCGGCGTAGGGGCTGCCGGTGGCCGTATCGAGGTCGAACCGAACGGTGCAGTCGCTGGCGACGGTGTCGTAGTACTCGCCGTCCTCGAAGTCACCTCCGCATCCGAAGGTCTGCACGTGATACACGTGCAGATGGAACGGGTGGTTGGCGGCGCCGCTCAGCGTCCACTCCTGCACGGCGTCGGCGTTCAGCGTGAACGTGGGCACATCCACGTCGAACTTCTCGTTGTTGACGGTCCTCGCACCGATGCTGACCGTTTCGGTGTTGAGGTTGGCCTCGGCGCCGAGGTCTCGCAGATAGGAGGGCCGCACGGCCGACCAGGTGGAGACACCGTCCGCCGCGTAGGGGTGAGGGCCGGGGTCGGGTGTGCCGGCCACGACGATGTCGGCCACGGTGTCGTTGCCCACTCGGATGTCGGCGGCACCGGTGCACCGCACGGCGAGATCGGCGCGCGACGCCCCGGTGATTCTCACCGTGTTGGTGGGCAGGTCCTTGGGGGCGGTGGTGCGCCAGACTCCGTCGCGCGCGAGCAACCTCGTCTCGCAGCCCGAGCCGACGATCACGTCCTCGGTGCGAGCGTCGGTGTCCGCCAGCAGGAGCCGCCAGTGCTGCCAGGTGTTGGGCGGAACAGTCAGCGTCCCGTCCACCTTGCCATTGACCGTCCAGCCCGGATCCAGCGTCCCCGAGACCAGCACGTCGCCTCCCGTGCCGGCTGCGGCGGGGTCCAGATAGCCGATCACGAGGTGACGCTCCTCCATCGCGGTCACGTTGGCGGGGATCTGGTCCTGGCCGTCGTCGATGACGATCAGCCCGAACCCGCCCGTCGCCACCTGCAGGAACGTCGAGCCGTGGTGGTGGGCGTGGTACCAGTACGTGCCGCCCATGTGGTCAGCGGGAATGTCGTAGATGTAGTCACCACCGAAGCCGCCCTCGAACATCCGGGTGACGTCGTCGCCCGATCCCTCCCCGGAGATGTGCAGACCATGGGTGTGGAGGTTCGTGATGTTCGGGTCCTTGAACGTGTTGGTGTCCGGACTCGGCGCCTCGTACGGCAACAGGTTGCGGAAGCGCACGACGTACTTGTTGCCGGGGACCATGTGCAGTGTCGGCCCCGGGATCGAGTAGGAACCGCCCTCTTGGCGATAGGCCCGCGTGGTGAGCGTCTCTCCGTTGTTCATGGCGAACGTGGCCTCGCCGTACTCGATCACTCCCACGTAGTGCGGCTCCGGAGCGTCCACGTAGGTCCAGACGAATGGATCCGGATCGACGATGTCGTTTCCGTCGACCGCGAGCGCAGGGGCACCGAGCGGCACGCCCGGCAATCCGAGCACAGCCACCAAGGCCACGAGCACAACCACGTGCATCCCGATACGTCTCGACATGATCGCCTCCACAGCGTCTCCTGTCGCGAGCATGCCGGACGCGTTCGCCCGGTTGAAGTGACCATAGGCCCGAGTCGTTCGGACCTCTCACGGAATCGGCACTACGCTGACCGACTCGGAGGATCGAGGATGGCCTCGAACTCGAATGGGAATGCGATGCCCCAGCCCCGACGGGGCGACGCGCATGCGTCGCCGGTTCCTTGGCTTCGAGGCGTACGAGCCGATGCTCCGGCCGGACGCGACGCCCTACCCCGAGGATGACAACGACGACCACCGACGAGACCCATCGACGAAACGACTGGCCAGGAATACCGTCCTTGTTCGACGTGCCTGCCGAGAAGCAGCGCGTCTCGATCACCGCGAGCCCGCAATCACCTCAACACCGGGCGGCAAGTGCTCAGCGACGGCGCAGCCGCGGGAACCACCGGGGGACGCGTTCGCGATAGGTGGGCCAAGTGTCGGGGAAGCTCTGCTCGGCCCAGGGCTCCTCGAACCGGATGACTCGAAGGTGGAGGACGGCAGCAAGGACGCAGGCGTACGCCGCCACCGTCGGCGAGCGGAAGGTCGTCGCCCAACCAGCGACAGTGGTGATCACGCCGATGTACATGGGGTTGCGGCACACGCCGAACAGGCCGACGGTGAGAAGGCGCCTGGGCGGATCCCACGGCGCGAGCGTGCCGCCTCCAACCATGAAGAAGTCCAGCACGGTGCGAACCACGACAAAGGCGCCGACGCCGAACACGCCAGCCCCCACGGCCACACGCCGGCGCGCCACGGGTCGACGGCCACGAGAACCAGGGGCACAACGATGGCAACCACCGTCGGCAGCGCGAGAACGGCGCCGACCGCGGCGGCCGCACTCGCTCAGGTTGCGGGCTCGCCCATGAGGTCGACCGTAGCGGCATGTCCTTTCCCGGCCCCGGCGACCTGAAGGAGCGCCGCCCCGATTCGTGGTCGAACACCTCTGGCGAGCAGCGGTCTCCGGTGCAGCTGAGGTGGGGTCGCGCGAGACTGAGTCGGTGCAGCTCACGCCGGACATGCAGCGCGTCGTCCACGAGCAGCGGCTCGGGTTCGTCGCCACCGTCTCCCCCGACGGTCGGCCCAACCTCTCACCGAAGGGGACGACCGTCGTTCTGGACGACCAGCACCTGATGTTCGCTGACATCTCGTCACCAGGGACGGTCAGAAACCTCGAGACCAACCCGAACGTGGACGTCAACGTGGTGGATCCCATCGCTCGCCGGGGCTACCGGTTCGAGGGACCAGCCCAGGTCCACACATCCGGAGCCACCTTCGAACGCGGACTGACCCGATTGCACGAACTCGGCTCCAGCATCTCCCGGGCCAGAGTACGGTCCATCGTCGTCATCGAGGTCAGCCAGGCCTCTCCGATCCTGTCGCCCGCATACGACGACGGAGTTTCGGAAGAAGCCATCTCGCAACGATGGATGCAGCACTACCGAAGCCTTCACCCGCCGCGGTGATCGCCGACCGGTCGATGTCGGCCTCGGACGACCGCGACCGACGTGACCCTGGCGCATGCGACACGGCAAGTGCTCTTCGGAGACACCGCGGTGCGATGAGGTCGGCCTGCCGTGGGAGTCGAGAGCTGAAAGCGCCTGTCTGGTCGCCGCCGCGCAGGACCGTCCGGCGTCGGCCCACCGGGTTCAGGGATTGCAGTTGTAGACCACGTCGAGGCCGGCGTCGGAGATGCAGACGTCGCCGGTGGAGTGCGGTCCCCCGTTGACCGTGTCGGCGAAGCCATCGACCGCTCCGATGGTGTCGTCACCCGAGAATCCGAGCACGAGGTCCGATCCCGGACCGCCGTCGAGGGTGTCGTCGCCGGCCTGGAAGGCACTTCCGTCACCGAACAGCTGGTCGGCCCCTGAGCCGCCGACCAGGTGATCATCGCCGGGGCCGCCGTTGAGGACATTGACACCGCTGGGGTCACTGAGGGTGTCGTCCTGTTCGTTCCCCCACAGGTTGTCGTCCCCGATCCCGCCGTCGATGGTGTCGTTGCCGACCTGGCCGAAGATGAAGTCGGCACCCTCGTCCCCGTCGAGCTGGGGATCGTCGCCGCTCAGTCCATAGACGGTGTCGTTGCCGGTCCCGGCCATGATGGTGTCGCTGCCCGGTCCCCCGTTGAGGACGTCGTCGCCGGGCCCGCCACTGATGACATCGGCTCCGTCGACCCCGATCACGAAGTCATCACCGGAGCCGGCTGCGACCGAATCGTCACCACCCTGCGCGAAGATCTGATCGTTCTGGTCACCGCCATCGAGAATGTCGTTGCCCGGCCCGCCGTTGATGATGTCATCGCCGGTGCCGCCCGAGATCGTGTCCAGACCATCGAAGCCCAGCAGCTGGTCGGCGCCCACACCGCCGATGATGGTGTCGTCGCCGCTCTGCCCGACGGCCG
>JAOUEE010000208.1 GCA_029858875.1 Acidimicrobiia bacterium | reverse complement strand
CGGGCCGAGACCGGTGCCCCACCGACGACACCGCCCACCGCCACCGACGACGCGGCCGCCACGGTCCTCGTCGTTCCCGACGGGCCACGGCTGAGCGAGCGCCTCTCGCCCCGGCTGGGGGGTCAGACCACCGCCTTCGAGCAGGGCGAACAGGCCTTCAACATCCCCGCCCGCAATCTGGGGCTGCCCGACGACCATCGCTTCGTCGAGGCCAACGTGGTCTTCGAGCGCAACTTCCGCGAGTCCGAAGGGCTGGGACCCCGCTTCAGCGCGTCCAGTTGCACCGGATGTCATGTGAACAACGGTCGCAGCCCGACCGCGGTCGAGGGCGAGGCCCTCGGTGAGGGGTTCGTGATCCTGTCGGTCGACGAGCGTACCCGCACCCTCTTCGGTGAACGGCTCGAGACCCAAGCCATCGAGGGCGAGACGGCCGAAGGACCGGCCACGGTGTACTGGCAGCAGTCCATCGGCACCTACGACGACGGCACCGTGTACGAGCTGCGGAGTCCCGAGGTGGTGGCCGCCGGCGGCTGGCTGGTTCCTCGCATCGCGCCGCACGTGGCCGGCACCGGCCTGCTCGAGGCCATCCCCGAGGACGACGTGCGGGCCCAGGCCGACCCCGATGACCTCGACGGTGACGGCATCTCGGGCCGGACGCGCGAGGTGGTCGACGTCACCACCGGGGCGCCGGCCCTCGGCCGCTTCGGTTGGCGAGCCGTCACACCGACGGTCGAGGCCCAGACGGCCACCGCGTTCGCCAAGGACATGGGCCTGCTGACCGGCCTCGACCCCAACATCGCCGATCCCGAGGTCACGGCCGAACGGGCGGACCTGGCTGCCTTCTACGCCGAGGCCCTGGCCGTGCCCGCCCAGCGCTCGGGCGATGATCCCGACGTGCGCGCCGGCGCCGACCTCTTCGAGCAGACCGGTTGCGTCAGCTGCCACACACCGTCGTTCACCACTGGGCGGGTCGAGACCCGGGCCCTGTCCGACCAGCTGATCTGGCCCTTCACCGACTTGTTGCTGCACGACATGGGCGCCGGCCTCAACGAGCCGAGCTCGGCCCCCGATGTGGGCGACACCGAGTGGCGTACCCCACCATTGTGGGGCTTGGGGCTGCACCAGGTGGTCAACGGCAACGCGGCGCTACTCCACGACGGCCGGGCCCGGTCCATCGAAGAAGCCATCCTGTGGCACGCGGGAGAGGCCGAACCCTCGGCCGCCGCGTTCAGAGCGTTGCCGGCCCGCCAGCGAGCCCAGCTCCTGGCCTTCCTCGGGAGCCTGTAGGAACAACCGGCTCCCGACGCTCACCGCACCCGGGACCGGCGACCTCGACGGAAGCGGGAATCGGACGGCTCAGCGTCCCGGGAGCTCCTCGGGTCGCCCGAGGAGGAAGCCCTGGCCGTAGTCGACGCCAAGCCTCGTGGCCACCTCGAACTGGTGGGCCGTCTCGATGCCCTCGGCCACCGTGATGGTGCCCATGGCCTTGGCCACACCCACGACCAGCCGCACGAACTCCTCGTCGATCCGGGGGCTGATGAGCGACCGGTCGATCTTCAGGCCGGCCACCGGGAAGCGATGCAGCCCGGTCATCGACGAGTGACCGGTGCCGAAGTCGTCGAGGAAGATCCGGACGCCCGCGTTGTGCAGGAACCAGAGGCTGTCCAGGGCCACCGAGTCCACCTCGAAGGACTCCTCCGTGGTCTCCACCACCAGGCACTGCGGTTCGAGGGCGATGTCGGTGATCATCGACACCAGCCGCTTGGCCGCCGCCGGATCGCTCAACTGGCGGGGCGACATGTTCACCGCGAAGAAGACCGGCTCGGTCCGGTTCATCTCCGACACGTCGCGCACGACGATCCGCAGCAGCTCCATGCCCAACACCGACATGAAGCCGGACTCCTCAGCGGCGTGGATGAATCGATCGGGGCCCAGCAGGCCCTGTTCGGGGTGCTGCCAGCGAGCCAGCGCCTCCATCCCGCTCGGCAGCCGGCGATCCGGATCGAGCGGTCGGATCGGCTGATAGTGTAGCAGCATCTCACCGTGCTCGACCGCGTCGGCCAGCTCGGATTCGGTCCTGGCCCTGACCGCAGCGTGCTCGCTCAGCTCACCGGTGAACGCTTCGATGCGGCCACGGCCGTTGCGCTTGGCCTCGTACATGGCGATGTCGGCCTGTTGCATGAGTGCCTCCGCCGACTGCCCACCAACGGATGTGGCCACGCCGACGCTGACGCCCACCTCGAGGTCCAGACCGGCGAAGTGCACGGTGCCCCGGAATGCGTCGAACACCCGGTCGGCCAGGACCGCGGCCTCGTCGAAGTCGCCCAGGTGGGGCGCGACGATGACGAACTCGTCACCCCCCCACCGCCCGACCAGATCGCCATCGCGCACCGCTCCCCGGAGACGATCGGCGATGACCGTCAACAACACATCACCGGCGGCATGGCCCAGGCTGTCGTTGACGGCTTTGAAGTTGTCGACGTCACAGAACAGCACCCCGGTCCGATGGCCGCCTTGGCCTCCGTCTGCCTGCAAGGCCATGTCGAGGAACTCGATCACCGATGCGCGCTCGGGAAGGCCGGTCAGCTCGTCATGTGTCGCTCGGTGGGCCAGCTCCATCTCGGCCGCATAGCGGTCATGGGTGTCGCGGATGGTCCACACCACGCCGCGGATGTCCGGGTCGTGCAGATGGTTGGTCACGATGATGTCGTGCCAGCGATAGCCCGAGCCGTCGGGGGCCATGATCCGGGCCCGAGCGGTGGCCTCCACCGCCTGAGCGATGTCGGCCTGAGACGTGGTTCGCTCGTAGAGCTCGGCCACCTGCACCACGTCCTGGGGGTGCACCATCGACAGCGCCTCACGGCGATTCACCGCGCCGTCGTGGCCGGCGATGCGGCGCACGGACTGCGACACGAAACGAGACTGCCCGTCGGCGTCGAACACCAGCACCAGATCGTCACTGTGGTTGTCCAGGGCCTCGAGCAGCCGGGTGGATTCCCGCAGTTTGCGCTGAGCTCGGATCAGGTCGGTCACATCCTGCACCACCACCACCACCGCCTCACCCGGAGCCGGCGAGACGCTCATCCGCAGCCACTGCTCCTTCTCGGCCACCGTGCGAACCTCGACCTCGACCGTCTCGCCGGTGAACCCGCGCGAGAAGGCGTCGATCAGGCCCTCCTGGGCCTCGGGGACGAAGACGGCGAGGATGGATTCGGGGTTGACCACGCCAGTGAACTGCTCGGTCACCGACAGCTCTTCGACCACGCGGCGGACGTATTGCGTGGCGAACAGGATGGCCGGGCTCCGGGTGACCGCGAAGACGCCCAGCGACGATGCATGGTCGATCGCCCGCGCCGCGGTGTCGGACCACGGAACGGTGGTGGCGTCGTCGTACCGGCACCGAACCTCGAACACGGCACCGTTGTCGACCGCGCCCAGTCGTCGCAGCGTGACCGGAATGCCACCGGCATGGGGCAGAGCGGTGGCGTGCAGATCCTGAGTACCGGCGAGCAGCCCTTCCAGCGTGCCGTTGGTGGGGTCGACCGCCATGTCCTCGATGGGCCGGCCCACGATCTCCTGGGGTCCGATGCCCAGGTCGGTGGATAGCTGTGAGCTGACCTCGACGATGCGATGGTCGTTCACCACGAGGAACGGGCTGGCTGCGACCACCACACTCGACTGGTCGACGACCGCCGAGGTCTTGGCGCGAAGGGGGCTCATCACTTCGAGTTCGGACACGAACTCTTCTTCGGCGAATTCGCACCCTCGCCTGACCAACATGGGTCATTGGACCCACTGACAGTTGCCCATGGCGGCAGCTCGGCCGCCGAGCACTCGGCGACACCCGCCCGCGCCGAGGGCGAAACCATCGACTGTCCGAGACGGCCCCGGGCAGGGTTGAAGCAGATCACCGCTCCTATATTGAGACGATCGCTGCGACCGGAACCCTCCGGCGCCGACAACTGCACGAGCACCGAGACACGAGGCCGCGATGGGTACGACACTGAGCGAGAAGGTCTGGGACGACCACGTCGTCCACGCCGGCGACGGTGAGCCCGATCTGCTCTACATCGACCTCCACCTGGTGCACGAGGTCACGTCACCGCAGGCGTTCGACGGGCTGCGGTTGGCCGGCCGACGGGTGCGCCGGCCCGAGCTGACGGTGGCCACCGAGGATCACAACGTGCCCACGGCCGACATCGACCAACCGATCGCCGACCCGGTGAGCCGGGTGCAGGTCGAGACGCTGCGCCGCAACACCGAGGAGTTCGGCATCACCAACTACCCGATGGGCCACGCCAACCAAGGCATCGTGCACGTGATCGGGCCCGAACTGGGACTCACCCAGCCGGGAATGACCGTCGTCTGCGGCGACAGCCACACCAGCACCCACGGAGCCTTCGGCGCCCTCGCCTTCGGTATCGGCACCAGCGAGGTGGAGCATGTCCTGGCCACCCAGACATTGCCGCAGGTTCGCCCCGACACCATGTCGATCACCGTCGACGGCCAACTGCCGGCCGGTTCCGCCGCCAAGGACGTGGTCCTGGCCATCCTGGGCGCGGCCGACACCGGCGGCGGCATCGGTGCCGTGGCCGAGTTCCGCGGACCCGTGATCGAAGCGCTGTCGATGGAAGGCCGGATGACGGTGTGCAACATGTCGATCGAGTTCGGCGCCAAAGCCGGGCTCATCGCCCCCGACGACACCACTTTCACCTACCTCGAGGGTCGACCCCATGCGCCCGCCGGCGCCGACTGGGAGGCTGCACTGGACCACTGGCGGTCGCTGCGCACCGACGACGATGCTGCGTTCGACCGCGCCCTCACGCTCGACGGGGCAGCCATCGGCCCACACGTCACCTGGGGAACCAACCCCGGGCAGGTGATCCCGCTGTCGGACTCCATCCCCGATCCCGACCGCTTCGACGACCCCGGCCAGCGCGACGCGGCAGCCCGCGCCCTCGAGTACATGGGACTGGTGGCCGGCACGCCGATGCGGGACGTGCCCGTCGACACCGTGTTCATCGGTTCGTGCACCAACAGTCGCATCGAAGATCTCCGTGCCGCCGCCGCGGTGATCAGGGGCCGCACGGTGAAGAACGGCATGCGCACGTTGGTCGTACCGGGCTCGGGACAGGTCAAGGCCCAAGCCGAAGCCGAGGGCCTGCCCGAGATCTTCCGGGCCGCCGGATTCGACTGGCGAGAACCGGGCTGCTCGATGTGCCTGGCCATGAACCCCGACAAGCTCGCCGTCGGCGAACGATGCGCCAGCACCAGCAACCGCAACTTCGAGGGTCGTCAGGGTCGCGGCGGACGGACCCATCTGGTGTCGCCGGCCGTCGCCGCGGCCACCGCCATTGCCGGCACCTTCGCCACGCCGGCCGACCTGGACTGAGGAGCACCCGCTGGAAGCCGTCCGTATCGTCCAAGGCACCGCCGTCCCGCTCGACCGCAGCGACGTCGACACCGATCAGATCATCCCGAGCGACTGGTTGAAGCGAGTCGAGCGCACCGGATTCGAGAAGGGCCTCTTCTCCGAATGGCGGGACTCGCCGGACTTCGTCCTCAACGACGAGCGCTTCGCCGGGGCCACCATCCTGGTGGGGGGGCCCAACTTCGGCACCGGGTCGTCTCGCGAGCACGCGGTGTGGGCCATCCAACAGTACGGCTTCGCCGCGGTGGTGTCGTCCCGGTTCGGCCCGATCTTCAAGAACAACGCCACCAAGAACGGGCTGGTGCCGGTGGAGGTGCCTGCCGAGGTGGCCGAGACCATCATGCGGGCGGTGCAGGCCGACCCCGGGCTCGAGATCACCGTCGACGTCGACCGTCGCACCATCGAGGCACCGGCCATCGGTCTGGAGGCCGCCTTCCCCCTCGACGACGCCGTCCGGGAGCGCTTCCTGGAGGGCCTCGACGACATCGGGTTGTCGCTGCGTCTCGAAGGCTCGATCGACACCTTCGAGACGTCGCGGCCAACCTGGCTGCCCTCGGCCACCTGAACGACACCAGCGCAGGAATTCGCGAAGGCGGGAACCGGAACGGGCCGATGCACGTCGAAGGGGCATGGACGACCGAACGAGACGACCCATGATCAAGCGACTCGCCCTGGTGACCGTGACCCTGGCCCTGGTCGCCGGGGCCTGCGCCAGCGAGGACCCCACCGTCGGCAGTCCGGGGCCCGACCCGACCGTCACGGTCGATGTCGACAACGACGGCGAACCCGACGTGGTGACCCGGCCCCGCAACATCAGCTTCCGGTCCACCCTCCGCCAGGTGCGCGACTGCGACGAGCTGCTGACCCAGCTCAAGAGCGAGGGCGCGGCTCGGGTGGGGCCCTACGGTCTGGGTGGCGGCTACTGGGGCGGCCCCGTGCCCCTCGACGTGTTCGCCGAGGACGCGGTCCTCGAGGGTGACGCCACATCCGACGGCGGCGATGACCTGTTCTTCGAGCGCGCGCCCGGCGCATCGACCGAGAACGTCGACAGCGAGCCCGAGTTCTCGGGAACCAACGTGCAGGAACTGGGCATCGACGAGCCCGACCTGGTGAAGACCGACGGCGAACGCATCGTCACCCTCACCGAGAACGTCGTCCACATCATCGATGTCACGGGCCCCGAAGCCCGGATCGTGGGCACCCTCCGGCTCGACGACGAAGCGTGGGGCCAGGACATGCTGATGGTCGACGACCAGGTGTACGTGATCCGCCAGGGTGGAGACTTCGGCGTGGTGTACGCCGAAGCGGCCGCCATGGACGCCGACATCGCTCCTGGCCGCAACCAGCCCACCGTCGTGATCGACGAGATCGATCTCAGCGACCCCACCGCACCGTCGGTGACCGCCACCCTCACCACCAACGGCCGCTTCGTCAGCGGTCGCCTCCACGACGGTGTGGTGCGGCTGGTCCTGCAGAGCGACCCCGACGAGC
>JAOUEE010000207.1 GCA_029858875.1 Acidimicrobiia bacterium | reverse complement strand
ACCGCTCGGGCGGAGGGCCGGCTTTGTCGGCCAACGCGTCCCAGGTCGAATCGATCGTCGACACTCGCCTCATGCGTCCCATTGCAGCCGATGTCGGCGCCGCCGCAACAGGGCCGAAGGTCTCCGGTCACCGCACCGCCCATCGACAGCCTGAGGACAGGTGGCCGACCCGACCTCGGAGTACGGAGGTCACCGCGCACGTGGCTTCGGTCGCTGACCCGAGACATCCGGGAGGCATCACTGGGGGTCATGCGACGTGAGTCTGCTCGGCGGTCGGGAACCACACGTGATGGCATCCGATGGACCGGCCATGAGGGCTCGAGCCCCCGCGATGTTCGGCAGCGTCGAGGTGCACCCGCCCAAGACCGCCCCAGTCACCCGAGAGCAGCCGGACGACTTCGTCGACCACACGGTCGACACCGTGCTGGCGCGGACCACACTCCTCCGAGCTACCGGCCGGGTGACACGGTGATCCGCCCGCGGCGACGAATCCGTCGAGATGCGGGGAGAGGTCACCCGGTCACCCGGCCGAAGCGTCTGTATTGACAGAGGACATCGGACCGACGCGTCCCAGGGAGGCAGTCAGCATGGCAACATCGGTTGTCGACGAGGAGCGGGTACGCCAGGGGTCGCCGTGGTTGTGGATGGTCATCGCCGTACCCCCTCTGGCCGCCTTGCTGACCACGCTGCTCGCTCCGGATCCGTCCGGGCACTGGTCCGAGCATCTCGGCTCCGCGGTGCTCAAGGACGCGCAACTCGCCCTCCTGGTGGTACTGGTGTGGATGCTGGGTCGGCGAACGCTCGGCCCGTTGTTGCTGTTGGCGTTCGCGCTGACCGCCGTCGGGATCGTGTTCGAAGCCATGGGAGATCATCAGGTCGCCCAGTCGATCTGGCGAAAGCCGGGCGATCCCGGCTTCGGGTCCGGCTACGAGCTGGGGCATGACCGAGCGGCACTCGGTGACGTGCTGGTGCTCGCCGGCGGAGCCCTCTTCGCGGTCATCGCCGGGGTGACACGGCGGGTTCCCCCTTGGCTGGCAGTGGCCGCCGTCGTGTTGGCGATCATCCCGCCACCGTTCCTCTGGCCGGCGTTCGGCATCGTCATCCTCCTCCTCTACGGGCTGGCCACCGAGGCCGGTTGGGACGCGGGTCGCTCGGTGCATCAGGCGGGCCACCGCCCTCCGGCGCAACCTGGACTGAGCCATTCAGGCGACGCGCGGCGATGACCCTCACGCCGATAAGACCGCCTTGCCGCGTGCGTGGCCGGTGGCTTGCGGCCAAGGTTCGCCGGCCCCGATGCGACCCCATCAGTGCCATCGCGGCGACGCCGAGCCCGAACACCGGCCGATGACACACGTCGCGGGAACCGGCTCCAGACCGAGAGCATGCGTGGTGATACCTGCCAGGCCGGCGTCAGCCATCTGGGCCCTGATCTGGACGGCGGCAGCCTTGGTGTCCATTCGCCGTTGCGTTGCCGTGGCGCGGCAGGTGCGTGATGGCCATCCGTCCGCCGGGTACCAGGAGATCGCTCAGGGCGGCCATGGTCGCGACCGGGTCGGTCCAGAACAACCACACATTGCAGGAGTAGATGGCGTCGAAGCGCCCCAGCCCCGGGGGCAGATGCTCGGCATCATCGACGGGCAACTGCAACCGACCAGCTCCAAGGGCGGCTCGGTTGCGTTTGGCGGCCATGGCGTGCATGGTCCGAGAGTGGTCGAGCCCCGCGACGCTCCCGCGGGGCACCGCCGCCAGGCTGGCTTCGAGTCCGATGCCCGGCCCGTGACCGACCTCGAGGGTCCGGGCGTCCGGGGCGAGCTCGAGCAGGTCTCCGGTCCACCGGGTCCGGTCGAGGTTGGATGTCCGCCTCGACATGATGCGCCCGGCGACTCGGCCGAGCGGACCGCGGGGTCGATGGAACTGGTCGTGGAGGCGGTCCTTGATCGGGTTGATGGGTGCTCCGGGCGTTGATGTGCAGGCGAATGGGCGGGCACGTCAGCCGTTCGGTGGGACTGCCGGTGACGGTGACCGCCGCGAACGCGGCGTGGCGATCAGCGGAGACCCGGGACGCGTCATCGGGCCCCAGCGGCGAGCCGACGCCGGCAACCGCCGGGTGGCTCTCCACGGCCGCAATCGCCGCCTCGACCGCGTCCACGAAGCCGGAGTCATCGACCGTCGCGTCGGCCGCCTCGAACACGATGAGGTCCTGTTCGCGTTCGCCGAGGCCGAAGGAGGCGTCGAGCAGCTCGGCCACCCGGTCGGACTCGGATCCCGGCGTCGTGCCGTCAGCGGTGGTCAGGTTGTCGGAGAAGTTGCCCGAGAACCCGACCGCCAAGCCCGCGGCGACCGCGATCCAAGCGAGGATCAGCCGGCGTCTCCGTCGGATGACCCAGGCGCCGAATCGGTCGAACCGGTCAAGCGGCCCCACCGACGCTGATGGCGCGCCACCTCCGTTTCCGGACGGCGGTGGTGCCGCTCCGGCCGCTCGATGCGGCGTGGTGGCCGGTTGGCGGTCCGCCGCCGGCGGCGCCGAGGGTGGCGCTCGTGTCCATCGCTGGTCACATTGGAGTCTTTTCGGTTTGGTTTCGGATTCCCGGCTGGTTGGCGGGGCGGTTTCGATGTCCATGTGTCCTCCCATGGCCTCGCCCCACTCGTCCTGGGGGCTGCACCCGCACACTCCGCGACGCGTCTTGGCGGCACCTTGGAGGAGAGCGAGACGGCCTCCAAGCAATATCCAAGGCCTGCACCCCCACCTCCTGGATGGGCAGCATTCCGGCCGGGCCGCCTGAGGTAACGTCCGCCCGAGGGTTGGCTACCGGTGATCGGGGAAGAGCACATGACGTACGACCACGCAGAGGTCAGCGAGGCCTTCGAGCACTTCGTCGCGGTCGGTGACAGCGGCGACTGGAATGCGTGGGCCGACCTCCACACGATCGACGGGGTGTGGAACGAATGCCATCTGGGACGGTTCGAGGGGCGCGAGGCGATTCGGGCCGCAATCACCTCGGTCATGGCCCAGGCCCCCGCCGAGATGTACTTTCCGGTGGAGTGGTCGATGATCGACGGCGATCGCGTGGTGTTCTACCCGGCGCAGCACCTCCCGGACCCCACCGGCGGGGACACCGTGTACCGGTTCGGCTGCGTCACCATCCTCGAGTACGCCGGCGACGGCCAGTGGTCCTACCAGGAGGACATCTACAACCCCAACGAAGGTCAACGGGTGTTCGAGCAATGGATCGAGGCGGGCGGGACGTTGCCAACACCCTGACCAGCGATGGCCTCGCCGCTCACTCGAGCGCCGAATCGTCGAAACCAGCCTCGGCGCCGTGGAGGATCGGACGTTGCGCATCGGGGTGGCCGGAACTTCGCTACGGTCGGACGGGTGCCGATGCCGGCGCGATCACCCATCGGGATCCCAGGCGAAGGGCTTGAGCTCGCGGGCGTCCGATCCTGCCATCGCATGGCGCAGGGGCGCGGGAGGGACGTAAGCCTCTGGGTCGGCCGGGGCCTTCCGGGTGACGATCTGCGCTGTTGCCGGTGAGACGCGCTGTCAGAATCACGGCGCCTGGGACTGCTCGGAGGATCGAAGGTGGACGTGCCCGTTGCCACGTGGATGGTCGCGCTGACCGGGCTCGGCCTCATTCTGCTGCTGAGCGCGCTCCAACTGGTGGCGGTCGTCCGGCCCCATGACGCCTGGACGATCCAGAATGTCTACGGCGGATCGCCCGACCACACCGACCCGACGGCGTACTTCGCATTCAACCAGGCCAGCGCATGGGCCGATCCGTTCCTGTGGGCGCCGCTGCAGGTCGGCGGCAGCGTAGGGATGCTCCTCGGGGAACGCTGGGGCTTCCTTCTGGCGCTCATGGCCTCGGTGCCGTTCTGGTACACCGCGGTCTTCTTCTTCGTCTGGGATCGTGAGCTCGGCTTCCGCCGGAACACGGTTTCGTACTGGATCTTCACCTTTGGGATATGGCCGGTCTTCGGTGTCATCGAGGGTGCGTACTGCTTCGCTCGGCTCCTCCAGTGATGGCGATCCCTCTCGTCGATCCGCTGGCGGGAACGGGCTCGTGCCCATGCCCGAGGGAGGCGGCGACATGAACGTGCTGTGGGGTCTGGTGGTTACGGTGCTGTCGTTGCTGAGCTGGGGCGGCCAGGCCCTCTCGACCTTCTCGCCGGCCACCGCCGTGAGATGGAAACTCGTCGAACCAGAGGACGACGTCGAGCCAGCCTTCTGGGCCGACGTTCGCGGAGAGGCGTTGTGGGACACCCTCACGCTGTGGACGATGGTGGTGGCAGGCATCTCGTTGACCACCGACCAACCCGTCTGGGCGTACTTCGGCCTGGTTGGCGGGGGTATGTACCTCTACTTCGGAGGCCGCGCAATCCTCACCCGTGCCGCCATGGTTCGCCGAGGTCTCCACATCGGTACGGCCCAGAACCTGCGACTGGCCTTCGTCTTCAGTGCCGTCTGGGCCGGCATGGCGGTGGTCACGATCGTCGCGGCGATCGTGGCCCTCGAAGCCTGATCCGCCCCACTCGCGTCGGGACCTTCTGCCATGTCTCGGGCGCACCCCGGCGCTCACACTGTTGACACCCCCGGTCGCGTCGCCGACCAGGAGCCTGCGGCTCGGATCACACCATGATGGACCCGTACCGGTATCTCCCCTTCCTGAGCCGCAAGGTCATGCGGGCCTGGGCCGAACGCGAAAAGCCTCCGCCGCGCGAGTCGTGGACGGCCATGGCCAAGCCCCTCTCGCGGTCCCGGGTCGCCCTGATCAGCTCTGCGGGTATCGCCATGCGCGGCGACGAACCCTTCGACCAACAGGGCGAGTGCGACGATCCCTGGTGGGGCGACCCCACCTGGAGAGCGCTGCCCCTCGAGGTGTCCGAGACCGACGTCGTCATCCAGCACCTCCACATCGACACGCGGCCGGCCGAGCAGGACCTGAACGTCGTCCTTCCGCTTCGGCGGCTGGAGGAGCTGGCCAGCGAGAACGTGATCGGTGATGTCAGCCCTCGCCACTTCTCGATCATGGGCTACATCCTCGACGCCACCACGCTCACCGAGGTCACGGCCCCACAGTTGGCCGGTGCCCTCACCGACGATGAGGTCGATCTGGTCGTGCTGGTCCCGGTTTGACCGTTCTGCAATCGGTCCGTGGGGCTGGTCGCGAACTGCATCGAGGACGCCGGCATCCCGACGGTCTGTCTGTCGCTGATCCCGCCTTTGACCCGAGCGACCGGCGCACCGAGAGTCGTGGGCGTCGGTCACCCGATGGGACTGCCCTTCGGCTTGCCCGATGATGCCGTCAACCAGCGCGAGCTTCTCCACGCCGTGCTCGAGGCGGCCACGGAGATGAAGCAGCCCCGCAGCTATGTGGAGCTTCCCCGGCAGTGGCCCGAGCGGAGGTCCGTGGCGATGCGCGAGCCCCAGACACCGCCTCCCATCGCCCAACTGCTCACCAAGAAGCCCTGGCTCCTGTCACGTCTCATCGCCGGCGACGTGCCCGACCACCATCCACGCGCACGCGATCCAGATCCTGGGCGGTGACACGCAGGGCCCGGCCGGCGTGCACGTTCACCCGTCGGCAACGTCGATACGACCGGAGTCGATCGCGTCGACGAAGGCGGCGTGGTCGCGTTCGCTCTGGTTCGCGTAGGAGAGGGCGAACTCCGTGATCGCACGGTCGAAGACGTCTCCCGCGCCGAGGTACCCCGCGATGGCGAGCGGATCGCCCGACCGGGCGTGCGCGTGGGCGAGCGTCCACCCGCAGACCGCCGCATATCGGCCCATGCGGTCCGGATGCATGGTGGAGGTGTCGGCCGAGCCCTTCATGTCGTGGAACTGGCGCCAGTAGTAGTGGTGTCTGGCTGCCGTCGTGTCCCAGCCGAGGAAGATGTCACTCGACGCCTGCAGCAGCCGCTGCCCGGTCACGACCCGCCGGCCGTGTTCGTAGTACCCGCTCTTCGGCAGGTGATCCGCGAGTACCGAGGTGGTCGCCTCCTTGACCTGGAGGAACAGCGGATCTCGGTCGTCGCGCCCCTGGAGGAGCACGATCATGCAGCGGGTGCCGACGCTGCCCACACCCACCACCTTGAGCGCGATGTCGACGAGCTCGAACCGATCGAGCAGGACCCGGCGATGGTCGGCCAGTGTTTCGCGGTAGGTCGCGAGGCTGTCGGTGACCTGGGTACGAAGTATCTCCGGATCGGATTCGGCGAGGTCACGGAGCGGAAGGAGAAGCGGCCGCTGGTTCTTGATACGGCGCCTGCCATCGATCTGCTCGGTGAGCTTGGACATCGCCCGCAGGCTGCCCTTCGAACGGAACTTCGTCGCCCGACTCGCGACCCACTTCCGTTCCTTCTCGGAGGGCAACCCCGCGGCGATCCGGTCGAGCGTCAGCTGCGAGTACCAGATGTCCAGGGTGCGAGCGTCGGCGAACTCGGCCATGGCGCGCCGATAGCTGGCCACCGACCGTGCCGTGATCGACCTGATCGCTGATCGGTCGAAACCGTTCTCGCGCCCGGCGAGTACGAAGCTCGTTGCCAAGCGCTTGAGGTCCCACTCCCACGGTCCGGGCAGGGTCTCGTCGAAGTCGTTGACATCGAACACCTGACGCCGATCCGGCGATGCGTAGGTGCCGAAGTTGGCCAGATGGGCATCGCCACACAGCTGCGCGAAGTGCCCGGTCGACGGGGTGGAGGCGAGGTCACCGGCCATGATCTTGGCCGCCCCGCGGTAGAAGGCGAACGGCGACTCCGACATCCGACCGTGGCGGATGGGTACCAGCCACGGCAGTCGGTCGATGTTCTGGCTGGTGATCACCCCGACGGGATCGGGCCGATCAGCCGCGGGCCGCCAGTCGGCGTGGCTCGATCGCGGCACCTGTTTGCGCCACGCCTTGCCGTCGGCACGGCGCTCGGGAGGTGTCTGGCGAGTGGTCATGTGAGCATCTCTCTGGTCCCGCGACCGGTTCGTGCTAGTGATGTCGGCACGAGATCCACCAGATGATGCGGCCACGGTCGCA
>JAOUEE010000206.1 GCA_029858875.1 Acidimicrobiia bacterium | reverse complement strand
ACCCTCGAGGACTTCGAGCGGCTGACTGCGGTGAACTTCAAGGGTGTCTATCTCGGGATGAAGCATGCCGTGGCCAGGTTCAAGGAGCAGGGTGACGGGGGAGTGATCCTCAACACCGGCTCGGTCGCAGGCCTCGTCGGCTGGGGCGGCACCGTCTACGGCGCCACCAAAGGGGCGGTGCACCAGTTGACAAAGGCGGTCGCCGTCGAGTGCGCGCCGGACGGCATCCGGGTCAACGCCATCTGCCCGGGGGCGATGCCCTATACCGGCTTCATGGCCGCGGGTGGACTCGAGCTCCCGGAGGAGGCCTTGGAGGAGGTCGCGGCCTCGGCCGGCTCTATCCATCCGATGGGCAAGCCGATCCGGGCCGATGACTGCGCCGAGGCTGCTGTGTACCTGTGCTCGGACCGGGCGGCCAACGTCACCGGAGTCCTGCTGCCCGTCGACGGCGGGTACGTGGCTCGATGAGCGCCACCGAGGGGGCACCCCGGCTCGACATCGAACAGGTCCGCGAACTGTTCGACCTGCGCGGCGGCTCGGTCGCCTTCAGCGGCGGCGGGTTCCACGGTGACCCGTACCCGATCTGGCACGAGTTGCGCGAGACGGGCCCCGTCCACGGGGGCACCGTCCATCAGCTCACCGGCTTCGACGGGACGGCGTTCTGGCACGGCGTCCCCGAAGAGGGTCGTCCGCACTTCTCGTGCTTCTCCTTCGACACCTGCGACGAGGCCCAACGGAACCCCGAGGTCTTCGCCTCGTCGCCCGAGGCCGTCGAGGGCCGCGAGATCGACATCAGCCAGATCAGCATCTTCAACTCCATGCTGGCCATGGACGGACCCCGTCATCGCCGGTACCGGGCGCTGGTTCAGCCCTCGTTCGTCCCGCCCAAAGCGCAGTGGTGGATCACCAACTGGATCGACGACACCGTCCATGCGTTGGTCGATGCCTTCGAGGCCGACGGTCGCGCCGAGCTCAACATCGACTTCTGCGCCGCCATACCCGTGCTGACCATCACCTCCAGCTTCGGCATCCCGGTCGATCAGGCCCTCGAGGTGCGCTCGGAGTTCGGCAACACCGACCGGATGGTCGAGATACTCGAGCCCATCGTCACCGCCCGCCGGGCCCAGCCCTGCGACGATCTCATCAGCGTCCTGGTCGAGGCCGAGATGACCGAGGAGGACGGGGCGGTCCACACGCTCTCCGACCCCGAGATCTATTCGTTCGCCATCCTCCTGCTCGGTGCTGGGTCGGGCACCACCTGGAAGCAGATGGGCATCACGCTCACCGCACTGCTGCGGGATCCCGAGCTGGTCGAGCGGGTGCGGGCCGACCGTTCCTTGCTCAAGGGAGCGATCGAGGAGTCCCTGCGGTGGGAGCCCACCGACCCGATGTTCTCCCGGTGGGTCACCACCGACACGGTGCTCGGAGGCACCGAGCTGCCCAAGGGCTCGGTGCTGCACCTGTGCCTCGGCGCGGCCAACCGGGACCCGGCCCGCTGGGACCGGCCCGACGTGTACGACATCGACCGTCCGCCCCGGCCGTCCCAGGGATTCGGTAGCGGTCCGCACATCTGCCTCGGCATGCATGTCGCTCGGGCGGAGATGTTCACCGCCATCAGCGCCCTGCTCGACCGGCTCCCCGACCTGCGACTCGACCCCGACGCGCCGCCCCCCGAGATCATCGGTCTCTACGAGCGTGGCGCGACCGAGATCAACGTGCTGTTCGGAGGTGGGTGATGACCACTGGGACCCACGAGAATCCCGACTACTCGCTCCTCGGCGAGGATCACGTCCGGCGGTACCGGGAGACCGACGGTGAGGTCGGCTATTGGTGGAACGGCGCGCCGACGCTGCTGCTCACCACGACGGGCCGGCGGAGCGGGAAGCGGCGCACCAGCCCGCTCATCTTCGGTCGTGACGGTGACGATTACCTGGTCGTTGCGTCGGTCGGTGGAATGCCCGACCATCCGGCGTGGTACCTCAACCTCGGCGACGACCCCAACGCACGGATCCAGGTGAGGGGTGAGCACATCGACGT
The DNA here is from genome assembly GCA_029858875.1 of Acidimicrobiia bacterium. GTDB lineage: Bacteria > Actinomycetota > Acidimicrobiia > Acidimicrobiales > SHLQ01 > JAOUEE01. Next base: position 5,093 of record JAOUEE010000206.1, on the reverse strand, counting down.
GGTGGCCCGCACCGCCGATGCCGATGAGAAGGCCCGGCTGTGGGGGATCGTCAATGAGGTGTGGCCCAACTACGAGGCCTACCAGCAGCGAACCGACCGGGTGATCCCGGTGGTCGTTCTGTCGCCGCGGTGAGCACCACTGGCGCGCGGGCCGTGAGCTGGACCGAGCGCGCCGCCGAGCGATCGCCGAGTGTTCAACGGTCCCGCAGTCGCAGCGTCGAACAGGCCCGCCAGATCGTCGAGGCCGCCCGTCGGCTGCTCGCGGCCGATGACAGCGGATTCACCACCCAGGAGCTGGCGAAGGAGGCCGGCGTCGCCCTCCAGACCTTCTACCGCTACTTCGCCGGTAAGGACGAGCTGCTCCTCGCCGTACTCGAGGAGTCCATCGCCGAAGGATGCGCCCGCATGCAAGAGCGGGGGGCCGCGCTCGACCAGCCGCTGGATCGGCTCCGGCTCTACGTCACCGGCGCGATCGAAGCGCTCGCCGACGAAGGCGCCGGATCGGCACGGTTCATCACCGCCGAGCACTACCGGCTGCACCAGATCTTCCCCGACGAGCTCGCCGCGGCCGCGCGCCCGTTCGCCGACATGCTCGTCCCCGAGATCGAGGCTGCGGTGGCAGCCGGGGTTCTCGCATCGGGTGACATCGAGCACGACGCCTGGTTCGTGACCCAGCTCTCGATGGCGACCTTCCACCACTTCGCGTTCGCCACGCCGGACGAGCCGATCGACGTGGTCGCCGATCAGCTCTGGCGGTTCTGCCTGCGGGCCCTCGGAGGGTCGGCGGTCAGCTGACGGCCAGCTTCAGGCTCTCGAAGCCACGGACAGTCGACGTCTGCGACAGCCGGGCCTCGCCGTCGGTCTCCCATGTCGGGAACCGCTTCAGGAGCTCTTCGAGCGCGATGCGTCCCTGGATGCGAGCCAGCGAGGCGCCGAGGCAGAAGTGGATACCGTAGCCGAAGGTGAGGTGGCTGAGCTGCTCCCGGTGGATGTCGAACCGGTCGGGATCGTTCCAACGGCGCTCGTCGCGATTGGCCGCCGCGACCAGAAGCACGATGGCGCTGCCGGCCGGAACCGTCTGGCCATGGAACTCGACGTCGCTGGTCACGTATCGAGCGACGCCGGGTCCCGGCGGCTCGTAACGCAGCACCTCCTCGATCGTGCCCGGGATGAGCCCACGGTCCTCGACGATGTCGCGTCGCTGGTCGGGGTGGTCGGCCAACAACTTGCCGGTCCAACCGATGAGCCGGTTCGTCGTCTCGTTGCCGGCACCGACGATCACGCTGATGTAGGTGAGCAGCTCCTGGCGGGTGAGCGTGCGCTGGCTGCCGTCACGGTCGGTGAAGGTGGCGTGCATCAGCTCGGTGATCAGGTCGTCCGACGGGTGCTCGGCCCGCCAGTCGATGTACTGCGCGAACTGCTCGTTCACCATGTTCCCGTCGGCCTTCATCTTCTCGCCCTTCTCGGTCCGGAGGTTCGAGTCGGTGCGGTCGCGGATCGCGGCCTGATCCTCCTCGGGGATCCCGAAGAGCATGCCGATGACCCGAGTGGGCATTTGCGAGCCGAAGTCCTCGATGAGGTCGAAGCGATCGGTGCCGATCAGCGGGTCGAGGCAGTCGGCGCAGTATTGGCGGATCTGGGGCTCGAGGTCGGCCACCTTGCGGGGGGTGAAGACCCGCGACATCAGCTTGCGGTGCTCGGTGTGATCGGGTGGGTCCTCCATGATCACCGTGCCCGGCGGGAGCTCGATGTCGGATTGGATCAGCTCGAGGATGTCGCCCTTGGCGGAGCTGAAGGTCGCATGGTCCTTGAGGGCTCCCTCCACGTCGGCGAACCGGCTCAGCGCCCAGAAGTCGTGCTCGTCGTTGCGGTAGAGGGGTGCCTCGTTGCGCAGCCGTCGGAGGGTCGGGTGGGGGTCGGCGAAGATCTCTGCGTTCCATGGGTCCCAGGCCACGCGCTCACCGCCATCGGTCGTCACCGACATCTCTCGTCTTCTCTCGTGGTCGGGTTCTTCGTCTCCGCCGCCAGGCTAGATGAGTCGGTCGAAGCCAGCTAGGTGACGATGGCAGAGCACGACGGGGCGTTCGATGGTTTCCCCGCGTCGACCCTCGGTCGCGAGGTCGGTTCTCAGCGATCGATCGTGATCGGCTCACCAATGGGGTCGAGGCTGTCGTTGGCGGCGTCGTACTCGAGGAGGGAGAACTCGTCGAGGCCATCCCACTTGCCGTCGCTGCGGAAGTTCGCGGCGCCGTAGCCGTACAGCTCGACCGTGCCCAACTCGTCGAGGGCGGCCCGGAACGAGTCGTTGGTGAGCTCGGCGCCGGCGATCTCACCGAGCCGCTGCAGCAGCATCGTGTGGTTGCAGGCGTTGCGGGTGGGGGTGAACCAGTTCCGCTCACCCTGGGCCTGCTGGTCGGAGTCGGGGAGATAGGAGAACTCCTCGGTCAACTCAGGGTGGACCTCGAGGATCGGATCGATGCAGGCGGCTCGGAAGTCGGGTTCCTCCCACACATCGTCGGCGCTCGGAGACGACAAGGTGAGGGCGCCGTCGAGCAGTGACTGGTCGCCGTTGGCCTCGGTGTCGAGGTTCAAGATGGTGTGGGCGATGCGGGGAGGGTGGAAGCCGGCGTCGGCCAGATCGGCGGTGGCCGAGCCACCGCCGGACAGGTTGAACAGGAAGTCGACACCATCGCTCTGCATGCGCTGGGCGAGGGTACGCATCTCGTTGTCGCTGGCAACGGGGTCGTTGCCCTGCTCGGTGGCCAGGTAGACGGTCGAGTCGTGGCCGGCCTCGGCCAGAGTGGCCTTCAGCGCCTCGCCGGCGATGTCGCCGCTGGTGGTCGTGTTGGCCAAGATGCCGATGGTGGTGTCGTCGAGGTAGGCGGCTTCGGCCACGACCGAGCCGAGGATCCGGGCCTTCTCGTCGTCGGCCGGTTCGAGCTGGAGCCACACCGTGTCGCCCGACCGATCGCGCGCTTCGGTGCTCTGGTAAGCGTGGGTCATCACCATCGTCTCGTGCAGGTCGGTGAGGCAGACGTTGTTCTCGCCGATGAAGCCGTACAGGACGATGAAGACCTGCTCGTCCTCGGCCAGCTTCACGCAGGCGGCATCCTGACTGGTCGCCTCGAGCAGGTCGAAGTCCACGTACACCGGCTCGATCATCCGACCGTGAATGCCACCTTCGGCGTTGATGCGGTCGAAGAACACCTGATACCCGATGCGATTGTCGCCCTGGTAGTTGGGCAGGCCGGCGGCCTGTAGCGCCTCGAAGTCGGGCACGGTGACGCCCACCTTGACGGTGTCGGCGGTCACGCCCCGGAAGCTGGCCGTGTTCTGCCCGGTCGGAGCGGTCGTGGTGCTGTCGCCGACGGGTTCGCTGCTGTCGGTGGGTTCGCTGGTGTCGTTGGGCTCGCTGTCGGTGGCGGGCGTCGCCGCGCCATCGTCACCACCGCTGCTGCTGGCGCAGGCCGCGGCAACCACGGCGAGGGTGAGCAGCACGAGTACGGCCCGCGTGAGTGCAGCTGCACGGCGTCTGGTCATGACGGCAGCGTAGATGATCTCCGGTGCACGCGACCGGGGCACTGGCTAGGATGCGCGCCATGTCTGAGCTCGCCCAAGTCGATGGGTGGGCGGACGCCAACGCCCAGGCCCACGCGATCCGCACCGGGCACACCACGGCAGTCGGGCTGGTCCAGACATATCTGGACCGCATCGGTGAGTTCGACGACACGCTCCGGTCCTATGTGACGGTGGCGGGCGAACAGGCGTTGGCCGAGGCGGCGGCCGCCGATCAGCGGGTGCGGGACGCGGCGCCCGGCGAGCCCCTGCCGGCCTTTCTCGGGGTGACGCTGTCGCTCAAAGACGTCATCGATGTCGGCGGGCTGGCCACCACACACTCGTGCAAGCTGCTGGCCGACAACGTGGCGGACGAGGACGCGCCGCTCGTGGGGCGCTTCCGTGAGGCCGGGTTCATCGTGTTGGGCAAGACCAACGTGCCCGAGTTCTGCACCTCGATGACGTCATCGGAGCTCAACGGCGTGTGCCGCAACCCGTGGGACCTCAACCAGACCCCTGGCGGCTCCAGCGGCGGAGCGGCGGCCGCACTGGCCGCCGGACTCTGCGCGGTGGCGCACGGCACCGACGGCGCCGGTTCGGTGCGGGTGCCGGCGGCCTACTGCGGACTGGTGGGGGTGAAGCCCACCCGGGGGCTGTCCACCGCCGGCCCCGAGGAGGGTGCGGCCTACTTCGGCGCGTCGGAGGACGGCATCATGACCCGGTCGGTGCGCGACGCCGCCGCGCTGCTCGACGTCATGGCCCGCAGCCGTTGGGCCCCCGTGGGCGTGGCCCACCACCTCGATGGGCTCGGGGTCGAACCCGGCCCCTTGCGGGTGGCGGTCAGCGTCGAGGCGCCCATGGGGGTCACCGAGGACGAAACGGCACAGGCCACGCACGAGGTCAGCGAGCTGCTGTCCTCGCTCGGGCATGCGGTGCAGCACGCCACACCGCCATGGGGCACCATCCTGGCCGTCGCCGACGGCCCGGCCTGGGTGCCCGGATTGGCTGCGTTGGTCGAGCTCGATGACATCGAGTCCCTTGAGCCCCGCAACCGCCCGCTGGGCCGGCGGCTCCATGAGCTGCGCGTGATCGACCATGCGCGCTGGGTGGAGCGAGCGCGGGCGGCCACCGTCGAGTTCTGCCGGTTCTGGGACGACATCGACGTGCTGGTCACGCCCACCTGCGGGATCCCGGCGCCGTCGGTCGACTTTGCGCCGTGGGATCAGAGCCCCGACGAGCACCTGGCCACGTTCATGTCCTTCCCCAATTTCGCGCAGCCCTTCAACCTCTCGGGTCAGCCGGCCATCAGCCTGCCGTTGGCCTGGCACTCCTCGGGGCTGCCCATTGGCATCCAGCTGGTCGGGCGCCACCTCGAAGAGTCGACGCTGCTGGCGCTGGCCGCCCAACTCGACCAGGCTCGGCCCTGGGCCGACCGTCGCCCGTCCGCCATCTAGCGCGCGGCGCCGGCGTGCCGGGTCCAGTGAGACCTCGGGCCCGGTCGGGTGGCGTCCGAGATCTCGTCGGCGACCGCGGCGCCG
>JAOUEE010000205.1 GCA_029858875.1 Acidimicrobiia bacterium | reverse complement strand
TCATCAGGCGGATGGCCACGTCCCACCACGGGTCGGCGCCATGGGCCATCACCAGACGAAGTTGCGGGAACCGATAGCAGACCCGGTCGAGGTGGATGGGGTGCTGGCACTCGCCCGGCATGGGCGGACCGGGCAGGCCGGTGTTGACGGTGAGCGGCAGATCGAGCTCGATGCACTTGGCGTACAGGGGGTAGTAGACCGCGTCGCTGGGAGCCACGTCGATGCCGAACGGCACCACCTTGGCCATGATCACCGGGTACTCGGCCACCATCTCCTGAAGGGTCCACAGGGGCCGCATGCCGCGGGTCGGGTCCACCATGGCGGCGAGGAAGAACCGCTCGGGGTACTGCTCGACGAAGGCCAGGATCTTCGACGACGGTCGCCCGGCCTCCACCACGAGCACCGCCTTGTCCACCCCGGCCTCGTCCATGGCCGCGACCGTCTCGTCCGGCGTGAGGCTCTTGAAGAAGTCGTCGCCGCCCTTGAAGTAGTCCTCCTTCACCCGCTGGAGGAACTCGGGAGGCACGGAGTCGCCCATGGTCACGTTCACCCAGCAGTCGATCGCTCGATGAGTTGCCATCTCGTCTCCTCGTGGTCGCGGTGGGCTCAGCCTGCCCGGACCGGCCCGACCTGCGCCAGCTGCCCGGCACCCACCCCCCTCGGGTCGGGTGGGCTGTTCGGCCCAAGTCGTCGGGCCCGGAGGTCGCGGCGACAACAAGGTGCAGTCGGCGGCGTCGGCTCCGGAAGCAGCCATGTCCAGCCCGCCGGTATCCTGACGCCATGACGGTCGGGATGCGCCGAGGACGGGGTGCCGGGACGTGAAGCCCCGGGTGTCGGTCGTCGTGCCCGTGCGCAACGAGGGTCAGGCCATCGAGGACTTCCTCGACCGGCTGTTCGAGCGGGTCACCGTGCCCCTCGAGGTGCTGGCCGTGTACGGCAGCGAGCTCGACCCCACCGCGCCCTGTCTCGAGGCCTACGCCTTGTCCGAGGCTCGACTACACCCGGTACTCAATCCCGCCGCTGCGGGACCGGCGCAGGCCCTGCGATTCGCCCTCCGCCATGCCGAGGCCGACGTCATCGTCGTCATCATGGGCGACGGCAGCGACGATCCCAGCCAGATCGAACCCCTGGCCCGACTGGTGGAGCGGGGCGTGGCCGTGGCCGCCGCATCGCGGTACATGCAGGGCGGCCAGCAGGTCGGCGGACCGTTCTTGAAGTCGTTGGTGTCACGGGTGGCCGGCGTGTCGCTCTACTGGATGGCCAGGGTCGGCACCCGCGACGCCATCAACACCTTCAAGGCCTACGATCGTGCGTTCCTCGACGACGTCGGCATCGACTCGCCGGTGGGCTTCGAGATGGGGCTCGAGTTGGTGGCCAAAGCCCGCCGCCGGGGATTGCCCGTCGCCGAGCTGCCCACGATCTGGCTCGACAAGGGCGCGACACCCCCCACCTACCGCATCTGGGCCTGGGTTCCGCGCTATCTCCGCTGGTACGGGCACTCGTTCGGTCGCCCAAGGGCGTGAGCACGCCCGCGGCGCACACCGGCTCGACCACGAGCTACGTCGTGCTCCTACGTGGGATCAATGTCGGCGGCCGCAACAGGTTGCCGATGGCCACGTTGCGGTCGTTGGTCGAGGACCTCGGCATGTCCGATCCGGCCACCTACCTTCAGAGCGGCAATCTGGTGGTCACCAGCGAGCGATCGAGCGACGAGGTGGGTGAGCAGATCCGATCGGCGCTGGTTGATCGGGTGGGCCTCGAGGTTGCGGTCATCGTGCGCTCGGTCGCGCAGTGGCGGGCGGTGATCGCGGCCAACCCGTACCCGACCGAAACCGATGGCACCAAGGTCCACGTCCTCGTGATGGCCGAGGCGCTGGAGGATCGCGACGTCGAGCCGTCAGGCTCTGAGTCGATGACGGTGAGCGGGAGCGAGATCTACCTCCACCTGCCCGATGGCCTTGGCCGTAGCAAACTGGCGCAACGGTTGGGCCGGGCCCCGGTGACGGGCGATGGCACCATGCGCAACTGGAACACGGTGTTGGCCCTGGCCGAGCTGGCCAGCTCTTGACGGGCTGCGACCCTGGGTGAGCGGCGCCCGCGCAACGGCTCCGATGAGGTGGCGACCGGCAGTCCTCTGTTCAGCGGTCGGCGGAGATGGCCTCGGGCAGGGCGGGCAGGAAGTGGTTCCAGCCGTCGAGGTGGCGGTCACACCAGCTCTCGGGCAGGTCGCGGTGGGTCAGCGACACGACGGTGTCGTCGCCGTCGGCCCGCAGATCGAAGGTGACCGTGCTGCAGCCGGGCGGTACCTCCTCGTTGCCCACCCATCCCCAGGTGAAGACCACCTGCCGTGGCGGGTCGACGGTGAGGTAGGTGCCGACGGCGATGTCGTCGCCGCCGATCCGCAGCCAGAACTGACCCCCCGGCCGCGGATCGATCTTGGCTTCCTCGCCCATCCACCGCATCAGCTGGTCGGGCTCGACCAGATAGGGGAACACCGTTTCGGGCCGAGCGGCGATGCGAACCTCGGCCTCGACCGGGGCACCGGTGTTCACGGGTCGGCCCGATCGGATCGCTCGGCGTGGTCGGCCTCGACCATGCGCTTGAGCTCGTCGAGGCGGGTGGACCAGAAGCTGTCGAGCCATTCGCGCAGTCCGGCCAGGCCCTCGGGGCGACTGCGGTAGTAACGGCGGGTGCCGTCCTGGCGGATCAACACCAGCTCGGCGTCGTGGAGCACCTTCAGGTGTTGGGAGATCGCCGGCCGGCTGACGGCGAAGTGGCTGGCGATGTCGGTGACGGTGCGTTCCTCGTCGTGGACCAGGGCCAGGATCGTGCGGCGGGTGGGATCAGCCACCGCCCGGGCGGTGGCATCCATGGCTGGCGCGGCGGCGGTCACGTCCCCGAGGGTACCGTCATCAGTAAGCGCTGACTGACCTTTGTCCACACGTCCGCCCGCGTCGCAACCGACTGGAACCGCGATGCCTAGGCGAGCGCACCGTCAGCCGACCCGGTCGGGATTGGCGAGGTGGGGCGGGGGCGTGAGTAGGGTCCGGACCATGGCTCCGACGGTCGTGTTGCTCCACGGATTCGCGACCTCCACCGAACGGACCTGGCGTGAGCCCGGGTGGTTCGACCTGCTGAAGGAAGCGTCCCGACGAGCCCGCGGGATCGATCTGCTCGGCCACGGCGAGGCGGCCAAGCCGCACGAACCCGAGCGCTACGACGATCTGGCCGGCCCGGTGGTCCAGCAGATGCCGGTCCACGCGGCGGACGTCGTCGGATACTCCCTCGGCGCCCGGGTCGCGCTCGAGATCGCCATCACCCATCCCGATCGGGTCAACCGCCTGGTTCTCGGTGGCGTGGGTCGCAACCTGGTCACCGCTCGCGACGGATCGCTCGACGACCACACGGCGCGCCACTTCGACCTGCTGATGGACGCCGAGGGCAACGATCCCCATGCGCTGCGCGCCTGTCTGAGTCGTCCCCGACCGCCCTTCACGGCCGAACAGCTGGCCCAGGTCCGGGCGCCCACACTGTTGGTGATCGGTGACCAGGACTTCGCCGGACCGCCCGAGCCCCTCGCCGAGCTCCTTCCCGACGCATCCAGCCGGGTGCTTCCCGGCATCGACCACTTCGGGCTCCCGAAGCAGTTCGAGTTCATCGACGCCGCCCTCGAGCACATCGACGCGATACCCAGCTGGGACTGACCGACCACCGACAAGGAGATCTCGTGGCCACACTGCGCAGTGAAGACGACACCTACATCATCGACTTCGGTGAGGGTGAGAACCGCATGACCCACGAGTTCTGTGCGCAGGTCCTGGAGTTGCTCGCCGAGGTCGAGCAGATCGAGGGGCCGAAGGTGCTGGTCACCACCGCGACGGGCAAGATCTACTCGAACGGCCTCGACGTCGAGTACATGGCGGCCAACCCCGAAGATGTCGCCCGCTACCTCGGTCACACGATGCTGGTGTGCGAGCGCATCCTCACCTTCCCGGCCCCCACCGCGGCGGCCATCAACGGTCACGCCTTCGGGCTCGGGGCCTTCCTCCAACTGGCGCATGACCATCGGGTGATGCGGTCGGATCGGGGCTTCATCTGCTGGCCCGAAGTGGTGCTGGGCATGACCTTCCCGCACCCATTGCAGGAGCTGAACCGGGTCCGACTCCCGGCCATGACCCTCCACGAGGCCCAGGTCACCGGACGCCGCTACGGCGGCTCGGATGCGCTGGCGGCGGGCATCGTGCACGCCACCGTGCCCGAGACCGAGGTGTTGTCGAGCGCCTGTGAGTTGGCCGCGCCGCATGCGGCCACGGCCGGCGACGTTTTGGGTGCCGTCAAGGCACAGCTCTACCCCGATGTGGTCGCGTTGCTGCGGGATCACCCCAATCCCCATTCCTGAGCGGCGGCCTCGGCGTCGGACGCGCTCGGAGAGCCGAACAAACGTTCGATCACCACTCGGCCCTGACGTGGCATCGGTCGGCAACTGCTCTAGCCTTCCCCTCCGGACGGGTGGACCGTCCACTGTTTGGAGGGATTCCCCGAAATGACGAAACGAAGTCTGATGTGGTTGGTCGCCGTCCTGGCGATCTTCGGTCTGGCCGCAACGGCCTGTGGTAGCGACGACGACGGTGACGCCGGAGGCGACTCCGGCACCACCGTGGCCGACGGCGGTGGTGACGACGGTGGCGACACCGCGGCTGCCGGCGAGGGCAGCATCTGGGTGCTGCTTCCCGACTCTGCGACGTCCGATCGTTGGGAGAAGGACGACCGTCGCTTCTTCAAGGAGGGCTTCGAAGCCGCTGGCCTGGTCGAAGGCGAGGACTTCAGCATCGTCAATGCCGAAGGTGACGCGGCCGTGCAGATCAGCCAGGCCGAGCAGGCCATCGGTGACGGTGCTTCCGTCATCGTGTTGACCAGCAACGACTCCGGTTCCGGCGCAGCCATCATCGATCAGGCCCGCGAGGCCGACGTGGCCGTCGTGGAATACGACCGATTCAACACCGAAGGCAGCGCGGGCGGCGACGTCTACGTCAGCTTCGACAACGTGCGAGTCGGCGCCACCATGGCCGAGGTTCTCGAGCCGGCCATCGATGCGCTCGGGGTCTCGCCGGCCCAGGTCGTGATGCTCAACGGTGGTGAGGAGGACAACAACGCCTTCCTGTTCCGTGACGGGTACAACGCCACGGTCGAAGAGCGGGTCGCCGCTGGCGATTGGGAGCTGGTCGCCGATCAGTTCACACCCGGTTGGGACAACGCCGAGGCACTGTCGATCTTCGATCAGATCCTGGTCGACGCCAGCAACGAGGTCGACGCCGTGTTCGCCGCCAACGACGGGCTGGCCGGCTCGGTCATCGCCGCGCTGCAGAACGCCGGTATCGATCCCACCACCGTTCCGGTGAGTGGCCAGGACGCCACCCAGGCCGGTATCCAGAACGTGTTGCTGGGCAACCAGACCATGAGCGTGTACAAGCCCATCAAGGCCGAGGCCGAGGTGGCCGTGGCCGCGGCGCTGGCCCTGCGGGCCGGCGAGGACGTCACCGCCCTCAGCGGTGACTTCACCGTGATCGGCATCAACGCCGACGGCACCCCAGCCGATGGTCCCACCGGCGACGGTGTGGTGCCTTACATCGCGCTGGTGCCCATCGGGGTCACCGCCGACAACGTGGCCGAGACGGTCATCGCCGACGGCTTCCGCACGCTGGAAGAGCTCTGCACCCCCGAGGTTGCCGCGGTGGCCACCGACGTGTGTGCCGACGCTGGTGACAGCGCTGCGGAAACCACCACTACGGCAGCTGGCTGATCGGCCGGCTGATTCCTCACACGTCTGACGTGTGCTGTACTTGATGCGGCGGGGGCTCCGGTCCCCGCCGCATCTTCGTTTGTGGAGGGGGACGTCTTGAGCGACGAATCGACATCCAGCGGCGCGACGCCGCTGCTGCACTGCGAGGGGGTGTCGAAGTCCTTCGGTGCCGTCCAGGCGTTGTACAAGGTCGACTTCGACGTGCGCGCCGGCGAGGTGATGGCGCTCGTCGGCGACAACGGCGCCGGCAAGTCCACGCTCATCAAGGGCATCGTCGGCATCTATCCCTTCGACGAGGGGTCGATCTCCTTCGACGGCAAGCCGGTGCGCATCCACGGTCCCCGTGACGCCGCCGCTCTCGGTATCGAGGTCGTGTACCAGGATCTGGCCCTGGCCGACAATCTCGATGTGGTGGGCAACATGTTCCTCGGCCGCGAGACCATTCGCAACGGGGTCATGCTCGACGAGCTGGCCATGGAGCACAAGGCGCAGGAGGTGCTCGAGAGCCTCTCGGTCACGACGCTCCAGTCGGTGCGTCAGACGGTCGCCGGCCTCTCGGGCGGGCAACGCCAGGCGGTGGCGGTGGCCAAGGCGGTCATGTGGGGCAAGTCCCGGCTGATCATCCTCGACGAGCCCACCGCAGCGCTGGGGGTGGCCCAGACCCGGCAGGTGCTGGACCTGGTCCGCCGACTGGGTGCGCAGGGGTTCGGCGTGGTCATCATCTCGCACAATCTGCACGACATCTTCGAGGTGTCCGATCGCATCACGGTGTTGCGACTCGGTCAACAGGTGGCCGTGTTCGAACGGGAGAAGACCAATCAACAGGAGGTGGTCGAGGCCATCACCGCCGGTGAGCTGGCCCACGTGCCCGGCATGGAAGACGCGGCCCGGACATGACCGACGACACCGACCAGAGCCCCGTCGACCCCAACGTTCGCACCGCGGGCTTCGACGCTCCCAAGGAGACCGTCGGCGATTACCTCCAGCATCGCATCCAGGCACTGAAGGCCGGTGATCTGGGTTCGTTGCCCATCATCGGCGGGCTGATCGGCATCGTGATCGTCTTCGGGCTGCTCGAGGAGCAGTTCCTCACATCACGCAACTTCACCAACCTGCTGTTGCAGATGGCGCCCGTCTCGTTCTTCGCCATCGGGATCGTGTTCATCCTCCTCATTGCCGACGGCGAGATCGTCACCATCGATCTGTCGGTGGCGTTCGTCGGCGCCACCGGCGGCGCGGTGCTCGTCCTGCTGCAGCGCCCCGGCGACCCTGGTTGGCCCTGGTGGGCCTGCATCCTCGGCGCGGTCACCCTCACCACGGCCATCGGGTTCGTGCACTCGATCATCATCACGAAACTGGGCGTCCCGTCGTTCGTGATGACCTTGGCCGCATCCCTGATCTGGTCGGGCGTGTTGTTGTACCTCACCA
>JAOUEE010000204.1 GCA_029858875.1 Acidimicrobiia bacterium | reverse complement strand
CATCCAATCCCCACGGCGAATCGAGGCTGTTGACCCGGGTCCACAGCTGCGTGCCGGCCAGGTCCATCGTCTGGGCCACTCGCACGAGTCCGGCCCGGGCGTCCTGCTTCTGGTCAACGGGTACGGCGTCCTCGAGGTTGCCCAGCAGGACATCGACCTTGGGGGCGAGGTCGGGAAGCTTGGCCACGATCTTGTCCACCGCGGGGTTGAAGAAGTGGATCATCCGCGACGGCAGGAAGGGGATCTCTCGGGGTGGGTCGGGCGCACCGACCGCGAGTGGTTGGAAGAAGTCCTTGGGGCTGCGGGCGCTCATGGAGCCGATGGTAGGGATCGCAGCGTCATCGTGCGTCACCCACCCGCGGTAGCTTGCCGGCCATGACGAACCGTCTGGATCTGGCGCATCGCTTCCCGGGGCTGGCCGATGGTTGGGCCCGCTTCGACGGACCGGCGGGAACCCAACCGGTCGATGTGGCCATCGATGCCACGGCCGACTTCATGCGCAGCGGCCAGGTGGCCAACTCCCACGGTGCCTTCGCCGCGGCCGAGGCCTGTGACCAGCTGATGGAGCGAGCCCGAGCGACGGTGGCGCGGTTGCTGGGTGCCGACCCCGGAGGCTTGGCCTTCGGGCCCAGCTCGACCGCGATGATCATGCGGGTGGCCTCGGCCGTGTCGCGCCGGCTGGGTCCGGGCGACGAGATCGTGTGCACCCAGCTCGACCACGATGCCAACGTGATGCCGTGGGTGATCGCCGCCGACGACGCCGGCGCCACGGTTCGGATGGCCGAACTCGACACCACCACGGGCCGACTCCCGGTCGAGCACGTGACAGCCCAGCTCTCGGATCGCACCCAGTGGGTGGCGGTGACCGGCGCCTCCAACGCCCTGGGGACGATCCCCGAGGTGGGCGCCATCGTGGAGGCGGCGCACGAGGTCGGCGCCCGGGTGCTGGTCGACGGTGTGCACCGAACCCCGCATCGAGACATCGACGTGGCTGCGCTGGGATGCGACGCGTACGTGACCTCGCCCTACAAGTGGTACGGGCCCCACGCCGGTGTGTTGTGGATGCGCCCCGACCTCCTGGACGATCTCGCCGTGGCCAAGGTCCGCCCAGCCGACGATCACGGTCCCGGCCGCATCGAGTGGGGCACACCCGCCTACGAATCGATCGCCGGGATCATGGCCGCGGCCGATTTCCTGCTGGACGTGGGGATGGCGTCCATCGAGGCTCACGAGCGGGCCGGCTTCGCCCGGCTGCTCGACGGGCTGCTGGCCCTCGACGCCGTGACCGTGCACGGACCCACCGACCTGGACAACCGGGCGCCGACCCTGGCCTTCACCGTCCACGGACATGCCCCCGACGCGGTGGCCCGGCGACTGGCCGCGGCCGAGGTGGCCGTGTGGGACGGCCACTACTACGCCATCGAGGCCATGACCGCGCTCGGGCTGATCGACCGCGGTGGGGCGGTGCGGGCCGGCATGGCCGTCTACCTCGGTGACGACGACGTCGATCGTCTCCTCGAGGTGGTGGCTGCGCTCTGAGCGTGGGCCGCGGCTGACAACCGTCGTCGATGCGGTGAACTGGGGCCATGAGGTTGCATCGGCCGCTGAGGAGCATCGCATGGGTGGTGGCGGCGGTCCTGTCGGCCACGGCGTGCACCGTGGAGCAACAATCGGTCAACCGTTTCGACTTCAACCTGTTTCCCGAAGCCGTGGAGTGGCAGCTGGGGGATCAGCTGGCGGCCGAGTTGGCCGACTCGGTGGTGGTGGTCGACGACGAGGCGGTGCAGACGTACATCCAGGGCTTGGGCGAGGAGCTGGTGGCCCACACCGACCTGGCCGACCGACCCTGGGTGTTCACGGTCATCGAGGATCCGTCGGTGAACGCTTTCGCCATCCCAGGAGGCCGGGTCTACGTCCACTCCGGGTTGCTCGAGGCGGTCGTCTCGGAGCACGAGCTCATGGGGGTGTTGGCCCACGAGGTGGCCCACGGTGAGGCCCGACACGCCACGGAACAGCTGTCCGAGCGCTACGGGCTGGTGTTGGCCGGCTCGTTCGTGCTGGGCCAGGACCCGGGCCTCGTCGAACAGATCGCCGCCGAGATCGTGGCGGCGGGGGTGACGGCCAAGTTCAGCCGCGACGACGAGCGGGAGGCCGATCGGCTGGGCCTGGTGACCCTGGCCGAGGCCGGTGTGCCCCCGGCCTCGATGGCCGAGTTCTTCGAGCTGCTGCTGGCCCGCCAGGACCGGCGCCCGTCGTCGGTGGAGCAGTTCTTCGATACCCATCCCCTGACCGCCGACCGGGTGGCCGATGTGCGGACCCGGTCGGCCGACATCACCGTTGGGGAGCGTCGTCCGGAGGATCCGGCGATGCTGGCCCGGATACAGCAGCGGCTTCGGTGACCGGTGGCGGTCAGCTGCGGCGTTGGTCGGCGAAGAAGCCGGCCAGCACGGCGCGGTACGAGCGGTCGTACACCGCGTAGTCGGCGCGCAGCTCGGACGCCGGCCAGCCGGTGGGCGCGATCTCCTCGGGCAGCAGCGGATCCGACACCAGATGGCGGAGTACCGCGGCGGCCACGGTGAATCCGGGCGCCAGGGCGGCCTGGTCGCCGCGATCGAGCTGGTCGAGCAGATCGGTCATGTGTCGGCGTAGCACGTGGGTTCGGGAGGACCAACCCTCGAGGTCGAACACCGCGCCAACCAGCTCCTGGGCGTCGGCGTCGGCCGCCGCGACGAAGCGGTCGGCCTGTGCGTGCACCACCTCCCGATCCGGTGGCAGGCGCCGGGGGTCGAGGTTGTCGGGGCGCAGCCAGGTGCCCTCACGCCGTTCACCCAGCCCGAGGTGGGCAAAGGCCTGCCGCAGCGCGGCCCGGTCCCGGCCTCGACGTCCGCCAGGGCGCAGGACATACAGCTCCCAGCGCCCGTCCCACGGGCGCATCGCCGGAGTGAGGCCGGCTTCCTGGCGCTGCTGACGATCGAGCAGTGGGCCGGTCAACGCGTACGACCCGTCGCGCTTGGTGAGCTCGCCCCGCTCGATCATCCGGCTGAGCGCCACCCGGGTTGCGCCCTCGCTGACACCGAACTGGGCGGTGAAGGCCACCAGCAGACGACTGGGCAGCATCGGGGGCAGCGTTCCGAGCAGCGTCGACGCGATGATGCTGCGGGCCGAGAGGGGTCGGCTCATCGCGCGCTCAGGTGGCGGGTCGGACGAGTGTGCGCCAGAAGGCCCAGTAGCCGGAGTGGGTGAGCTGGGGCACGACGTAGCCGTCCTCGACCAGGGCGCGATGCAGTTCGGGCAGGTTGGCCATGGGTATCCCCGAGTCGACGTGATGGGCCAGGTGGTACCCGATGGCCTGCGACAGGAACACGTGCTTGGCCAGGAAGCCCTGACGGATGTCGTGGGTGGTGCGCCGTCGATCGGGCGAGCGGGTCATCCCACCGTGCTCGGCCAGGGCCCGCAGCCGGTTGGCCACCCGCCAGTACGTCATCCAGGGCAGGAGCCACAGCAACAGGTACAACCAGGGATGGCCGGCCAGCGCGAACAGGGCGAAGATCAGCACCTGACCGGACAGGAAGCGCAGCGCCCGGTGCCGCCGACCGGACACGAACAGACCGACCAACGGCGGTTTGAGATTCTTCCACCCGCTGATGCCGACCGCGTCGCGCACCAACTTGCGGCGCAGCGAGTCACGCGGGATCGGGTAGCGCGCGTACAGGGCGAAGTCGGGCTCCTTGGGACCGAACTCGTCCCGGTGGTGCTGGGCGTGGCTCTTGCGGTAGGCCGCCGTGCCGTCGCCGAAGGTGAGCCAGCCGATGAGCTGTTCGCCCACGAAGTCGTTGAGTCGGCGGTTGCTGAACAAGAGACGGTGAGCCGCTTCGTGGAACAGCGTGAGCGAGCGCTGGAACCATGCCCCCATCAACAAGAACGCGACGATCCACGAGAGGGGGTGATCGAGGCTGACCGCGGCCCACACGACCAGCGGGGGGTAGGCGAACACCACGGCGACCAGACCCGCGTTGGCCAGGTTGGGGATGCGACGCAACCGCGCTCGGAACTCGGGACGGGGTCGACCGTCGGGACGGAGCCGGTCGCTGCCCGCGAACGGCGGGAGATCGTCGGGTGCCAGCCCACCGGTGAAGGCGTCCACCAGTTGGTCGTGGGTCATGGTGTCGGCCATGATCGTGATATTACATATCATCATATAACTGTGCAACCGAACGTAATGATCCGGCCGGGTCGCCGCCTCGAGGGGTCGCGACCGATCCCGTCGACCGTCAGGCTCGGTCGAGACGATGTGACAGTCCGGCGAGGATGATGTCGAGGTCGAACCCGAAGGCAGCGTCGGGTTCGGCCTCGCTGACGGCATCGATGGCGGCGCGCAAACCGGCGGACGACCGCTGGTCGGCGACCGCGCGGGCTCGGCGGACCGGATCGGTGACGCTGGCTTCACCCGCCGGTCCACCGGTGCAGGCCGTCCGGATGACGAGCCACAGTGCGTAGCCGGCCTCATCGGGCGCCAGCCCGGCGGCCGTGAGCAGATCGAGGCCGTGCTCGGCCACCCGCAGCGAGGTCGGGTCGACACTGGTGCGCACCGCTTCGAGGACCTCTTCGCCCACGGCTCCCAGCTGGCGACGTATCCCCATGGCCCATGCCCGCAGCCACTGCTGCCAGTCGTCGATGCCGTCGAGCCGGGGCCCCAGTTGCTGCATCACCCGAGCCGCGGCCAGGCGCAGGATGTGATCGCGGCCCTCGACATGGGAGTACAGCGCCGGCGTGGTGACGCCGAGCTCGTCGGCCACATCCGCCAGCGAGAACGAGGACAGACCCCGCTCCATGGCCGCGGTCACGATGTCGGCCCGGCCGATCCGGGGGGGCCGGCCCCGTCGCCGAGGGGCCGACCGTGATGGGTGGACGGTCATTGATGAATAGATTAAGTTAATGACATCAGCAAGGCAAGGAGCTGCGGTGACCGAGACGACCGACGAAGAGCGCTTCTTCTTGCGGGGCGGCGAAGCCTGGCGGGACCCGTGGGGGGCGTACACCTGGCTGCAGGAGACGGCCCCGGTGCACCGGGTGGTTCGTCCCCGCGCCGACGACTACTTCGTCCTGTCACGCTTCGCCGACGTGTTCGACGCTGTGCGCGACACCGACACCTTCTCGTCGGCGCAGGGCCTCACCCCCGATGCCGACGCCATGGCCATGTTCGACGGCGAGGCCGTCCCGATCGTGATGATGGATCCGCCCGATCACACCGCGATGCGACGCCTGGTGAGTCGACCCATGACCCCGCGGCGGGTGGCGTTGTTCGAGTCCGACGTCCGGGCCTTCGTCGACGAACGCCTCGATCGGCTGGTGGAAGCGGGCGAGGGCGACATCGTCGAGTCGTTGTTCAAGCCGCTGCCCAGCTTCGTGGTGGCCCACTACCTGGGGGTGCCGGTGGGCGATCGGGCCCGCTTCGACGGGTGGACCAACGCCATCGTCGCCGCCAATGCCTCAGGTGACTTCGGCAACGCCATTGACGCAGCGATGGAGTTGTTCGGCTACGCCAACGAACTGATCGACCGGCGTCGGGTCGAACCGGGCGACGACCTGGTGTCGGATCTGGTCGCGGTGGGCGACGACGTGGCCTCCCCGATGTGGATCGTCGGTTTCGTGTTCACCATGGTCACCGGCGGCAACGACACCACCACCGGGTTGTTGGGCGGCGCCTCGGCCCTGCTCACCGAATACCGCGACCAACGTCAGGTGCTGGTCGACGACCCGGCAGGGATTCGGGGTGCCATCGACGAGTTCCTCCGCCTCACCTCACCCGTCCAGAACCTGGCCCGCACCACCACACGTCCGGTCGAGCTCCGCGGCAAGGAGATTCCCGAGGGACACAAGGTGATGTTGCTGTACGCCGCGGCCAACCGCGACCCGCGCGAGTTCGGCCCCACCGCCGACACCCTGGACGTGCGCCGCACCATCGCCCGCATGCTGAGCCTGGGCTACGGCCCCCACCACTGCCTGGGCGCGGCGGCGGCCCGGATGCAGGCCACCGTGGCCATCGAACAGCTGCTGGCCCGGTGCCCCGACTTCGCCGTGGATGCCGACGCCGGTCGGTTCGCCCCAGGCTCGTTCGTGCGCCGGTTCCAGTCGCTGCCGTTCACGGTGACCGGCTGACAGGGCACCATCGACCGGGCTGCTCGGTGGCCGAGTCAGTCCTCGCAGACGCACTCGACGGTGGCGTCGAGCGCTTCCCAGCGGAACTGGGTGGGGTCGCTGGCCACGCCGCAGCCGGTGCACTGCAGCACGTAGGTGCCGCCCTGGTCCACCACCCGCACGGGGTTCTCGCCCGTTGACAGCAGCTTCTTCGGGGTCCGCACCCGCCGCCGCTCGACCTCGGGGAGTGGTGGCAGCCGTTGCTCCACGTACGGCGGATCCTCGGGTTGGGGCATGGGCTGGGCCCAGACCTCGTGGTGGTGATCGGTGATCACCGACCAGGGCACATAGCTCACGTGGGCGTAGGTCTGTACCGGGTCGAGCCCGTCGGGAAGCTGGTCGGGCGAGTCGTAGGGCCCCACGTAGGACGGTTCGACCACCTCGTCCGGCCCGGCGTAGCGCATGAACTCGTCGAGCTCGTCGAACTCGGTCCGCTCGAACACGCGGGCCGACTCGGCGATGGCCTCGATCTCGTCCATGAATCCATCGCGCTCGGCCGACGAGAGAGGGTCCTCCAACGTGTCGCGGGCGAAGATGATGACGAAGCGGGCGCCTCTTCCCGGCTGCTTGCGGCGCAGGATGCGGCCCATGCGCTGGATCATCTGTCGGCGGGTGCGGCTGGCGCTGACGACGATGCCCAGGTTGGCGTCGGGCACGTCGATGCCCTCGTCGAGCACGCGTGGGGCGGCCACGGCATCGACGGCGCCGTCGCGCAGCTCGTCGAGGATCCGCTCGCGGTCACCGCGCGCGGTATCGCCGGTGATGATCTCGATGCCCACGACCGGGTCGAGGCGGTTGATCGCATGGTTGGCCGCCCGGACCGTCTCGGTGAACAAGAGGGTGCCGTCGGAGGCGCTGATGGTGTTCTCGAAGGCGCCCAGCGACTCGTACTTGGCGCTGCTGGACGCCACGATGTCGCGCCGGCGACTGAAGGCTTCGAGGTACTCGTTGGCCGCCCGGCCGTTGGGGCCGCCGTCGTTCTCGGCCAGGTGGGCCACGGCGGCGAGGAAGTCGCCGAAGGGCTCTCGGGG
>JAOUEE010000203.1 GCA_029858875.1 Acidimicrobiia bacterium | reverse complement strand
GAGATCGTTCCCATACTGCTCCTGTCGGGCGAACACACCGTCGGCGTCTGTTGAAGCATCGACAGTGGTCACGCGGAGTTGAGCAAACAGCGACGCCGGGCGAGGCGGCGGGGCGGGAGCCGCCGCAGCGCCGGCTCGCCCCGACATCGACGCGCCGACGGGGTGGTTCTCGGTCAGCGCAGGGGCGCGGCGCTGGCCGGTATGGAGACCGGCAATTGGCTGTGCCCCGAGAGCGATGCGTCGACGGCGGCCGCACACGACCGGCCTTCGGCGATGGCCCACACGATCAGCGATTGTCCGCGACCCATGTCTCCGCAGACGAAGACGCCCTCGACGTTGGTGTGGTACTCGTCGTCGCGGGCCACGTTGCCGCGCCCGTCCAACTCGACACCGAAGTCCCTCAGCAGCGGCGAGGCCTCGGGTCCGGTGAAGCCCATGGCCAGGAAGACCAGTTCGGCGGGGTGATCCCGCTCGGTGCCCGGGATCGGCTCGAATCGCATGCCCCGGTCATCGGTGATCTGCTGGACCCGGACCGTGCGGAGGGCCGTCAGGGTGCCGTCCTCGCCGAGGAACTCGGTGGTGTTGATGGCGTACTCCCGCTCGCCGCCTTCGTCGTGCGCCGATGAGACCCGGAAGATGTTGGGCCAGGTCGGCCACGGATTGGCCTCGGGACGGGTCTCGGGTGGCTGGGGCATGATCTCGAACTGATGGACAGCGGCCGCACCCTGTCGGTGGGCGGTTCCCAGACAGTCGGCCCCGGTGTCGCCGCCGCCGATGATGACCACCCGCTTCCCGTGGGCGTCGATCGGTGCGGAGGCGAGGTCTCCCTCCTGCACCCGGTTGGCCCCCGGCAGATACTCCATGGCCTGATGGACGCCGGCCAGCCCGCGACCGGGGATGGGCAGATCTCGCCACTGCGTGGCGCCGCCTGCCAGTACGACGGCATCGAACGACGCCCGCAGTTCGGTCACCGAGACGTCGGTGCCCACCTCGGTGCTGGCTCGGAAGCGGGTGCCCTCGGCCTCCATCTGGTTGATCCGTCGTTCGAGATGGCGCTTCTCCATCTTGAACTCGGGGATGCCATAGCGGAGCAGGCCGCCCAGGCGGTCGGCTCGCTCGAACACGACGACGTCGTGACCGGCGCGGGTGAGCTGTTGTGCAGCCGCCAGACCAGCCGGTCCCGATCCGACCACGGCAACCATGCGCCCCGTCCTGCGGGCGGGCACCTGGGGTCTCACCCAGCCCTCGTTCCAGGCACGGTCGATGATCTCGACCTCGACCCGCTTGATGGCCACCGGGTCTTCGTTGATGCCGAGGACACATGCCGCCTCGCACGGAGCGGGGCACAGGCGCCCGGTGAACTCCGGGAAGTTGTTGGTGGCGTGGAGGCGATCGATGGCCTCACGCCAGTGATTGCGGTAGACGAGGTCATTCCAGTCGGGGATCAGGTTTCCCAGCGGGCATCCGTCGTTGCAGAACGGGATGCCGCAGTCCATGCAGCGGCTGGCCTGGACCCGCAGGCGCTCCGGCTCGAACGGCTGATAGACCTCGCTCCAGTCCTGCAAACGGAGCTCCCGGGGGCGGTACTTGGGAAGCTCGCGTTCGTGCTTCATGAAGCCTCTCGGGTCACCCATGTCCGCTCCTCACCCGTGGGCGGCGGCCATGACCGCCTCGGTCTCGTCGAGTCCCTCACGCCGGGCGCGGGACTGGGCCTGGAGCACTCGCTTGTAGTCGCGGGGCATCACCTTCACGAACCGGCTGGCCTGACTGGCGGGCCAGTCGGCCAGCAGCGCAGCCGCGACGGCGGAGTCGGTCTCCTTGTGGTGACGTTCGATGGTGTCACGCAGGAACGCCACGTCATCACCGTCGAGTGGGTCGAGGTCGACCATCTCGGGGTTGATGCGCCGCCCGAAGGTGCCGTCGTCGTCGAGCACGTAGGCCACGCCACCCGACATGCCGGCTCCGAAGTTGCGGCCGGTGGGCCCGAGGATGACGACCCGACCGCCGGTCATGTACTCGCAGCCGTGGTCGCCGATACCCTCGACGACGGCCAGTGCGCCCGAGTTGCGCACGCAGAACCGTTCACCGACCAGGCCTCGGAGGTACACCTCGCCGGCGGTGGCGCCGTAGAGGATCACGTTGCCCGCGATCACGTTGTCTTCGGCGACGAAGGCGGCGTCATCGGTGGGCCGCACCACGATACGGCCACCGGAGAGACCCTTGGCCGTGTAGTCGTTGGCGTCGCCTTCGAGCCGCAGGGTCATCCCGCGGGGCATGAACGCGCCGAAGCTGTTGCCGGCCGAGCCGGTGAAGTTGATCACGATGGTGTCGTCGGGAAGTCCCTCGGCGCCGTAGCGCTTGGTGAGCTCGTAGCCGAGCATGGTCCCGACGGTGCGGTTCACGTTGCGGATGGGCAGGTCGAGCGTGACCGGCTGAGCGTGATCCAGGGCCGGTGCAGCCAGCTCGATGAGCTGAAGGTCGAGGGCCCGATCGAGCCCATGATCCTGGCCCGTGGTGTGGTGCAGCGTGGCGTCGGGACCCAGCTCGGGCTGGTACAGGATGGGGCTGAGGTCGAGGCCCGACGCCTTCCAGTGGTCGACGGCGGCCGACGTGTCGAGGCACTCGACATGGCCGATGGCCTCGGACAGGGTGCGGAAGCCCAGCTGGGCCAGCAGTTCGCGCACCTCTTCGGCGATGAACTCGAAGAAGTTCACCACGAATTCGGGCGATCCCGTGAACTTGGCGCGTAGTTCGGGGTTCTGGGTGGCGACGCCCACCGGGCAGGTGTCCAGGTGACAGACCCGCATCATCACGCACCCCATCACCACGAGCGGGGCCGTGGCGAACCCGAACTCATCTCCGCCGAGCAGGGCCGCGATCATCACGTCCCGACCGGTCTTGATCTGGCCATCGACCTGGACCACGATCCGGTCGCGGAGGTCGTTCAACAGGAGGGTCTGCTGGGTCTCGGCCAGGCCGATCTCCCACGGGGCACCGGCATGTTTGATCGATGTGAGGGGTGACGCCCCGGTGCCGCCGTCGTAGCCGCTGATCAGCACCACGTCGGCGTGGGCCTTGGACACCCCGGCCGCCACCGTGCCCACCCCGACCTCGGCCACCAGTTTCACGTGGATGCGAGCCTCGGGATTGGCGTTCTTGAGGTCGTGGATGAGCTGCGCCAGGTCCTCGATCGAGTAGATGTCGTGGTGCGGCGGCGGCGAGATCAGTCCGACCCCCGGTGTGGAGTGGCGGACCTCGGCGATCCAGGGATACACCTTGTGCCCCGGCAGCTGTCCGCCTTCTCCCGGCTTGGCCCCTTGGGCCATCTTGATCTGGATGTCGTCGCTGTTGACCAGATACTCGCTGGTGACGCCGAAGCGGCCCGACGCCACCTGCTTGATGGCCGAGCGGCGCAGGTCGCCATTGGCATCCGGGGTGTAGCGTCGGGAGTCCTCGCCCCCCTCGCCGGTGTTGGACTTGGCGCCGATGCGGTTCATGGCGATGGCGAGCGTCTCGTGGGCCTCGGACGAGATCGAGCCGTACGACATGGCACCGCTGGCGAATCGCTTGACGATCTCGCTGACCGGCTCCACCTCGTCGATGGGTACCGGCGCACGGAGGCCCTCGACGAAGTCGAACAGCCCGCGCAGTGTGGCCATCTTCTCGGCCTGCTCGTCCACCCGCGCGGTGTAGTCCTTGAAGATGTCGTAGCGGCGGGTGCGGGTGGCGTGCTGGAGCTTGAACACCGTCTCGGGATTGAACAGGTGATACTCGCCTTCGCGGCGCCACTGGTATTCGCCGCCCACTCGCAGGGTGCGATGGGCCCGTTCGGTGGGGTTGGGCGAGAACGCCTGGCGGTGGCGGTTGGCCACCGCGCTGGCGATGGCGCCGATGCTGATCCCGCCGAGTCGGCTCACGGTGCCGGTGAAGTACTCGTCGACCAGTTCGGTGCCGAGACCGATGGCCTCGAAGATCTGGGCGCCGGTGTAGGACGCCACGGTGCTGATGCCCATCTTGGACATCACCTTCAGGATGCCCTTGTCGCACGCCTTGACGTAGTTCTGGTGAGCGGTCACCCGGTCGAGGTCACTGAGGTCGTAGAGGCTGTCGAGCAGGAGGGCATCGATGCTGTCGAAGGCCAGGTAGGGACACACGGCGTTGGCGCCGAAGCCGAGCAGCAGGCTGAGATGATGCACCTCACGCATGTCGCCGCTCTCCACCACGAGTCCGACCTGGGTGCGGGTCTTCTCGCGGATGAGATGATGGTGCACCGCTCCGGTGATGAGCAGCGATGGGATGGGCGCCAGCTGGTCGGTGGTGCCGCGATCGGTCAAGACGATGATGCTGGCACCCTGCTCGACTGCCTGGCTGACCTGGGCCCGGACCGACTCGATGCTGCGGGTCAACCCCTCGCCGCCCTCCGAGACGGGGTAGAGGCAGTCGACCACCGCGGCAGAGAAGTCCTGGAGACCTCCCGGATCGTCGATGCCGATGATGGACGCCAGTTGCTCCTTGGTGATCACCGGGTGCGGGATCTTGAGCTGGCGGCAGGTCCGCGGATTGGGATCGAACAGGTTCTGTTCGGGTCCGAGCGTGGTGTTCACCGCCGTGACCAGCTCTTCGCGCATCGCGTCGAGGGGTGGGTTGGTGACCTGGGCGAACAGCTGGTGGAAGTAGTCGTAGATGTTGCGATTGCGATCCGACAGCACCGCGATGGGGGTGTCGGTGCCCATCGACCCGATGGCCTCCTTGCCGTCACGAGCCATGGGTGCCACCAGCAGCTTCAGCTCTTCGTGGGTGTAGCCGAAGAGCTGCTGGCGTTGCACGATGGAGCCCTCTTCGCTGCTGACGCGGTCGCGAGGCGGGAGGTCGTCGAGGTGGACGAGGTTCTGGGCCAGCCACTGCTCGTAGGGTCGGGCCTGGGCCAGGCCGGACTTGATCTCGTCATCGCGGACGATGCGGCCCTCGGTGGTGTCGATGAAGAAGACCCGGCCCGGTTGGAGCCGACCCTTCTCGATCACCGTCGATTGGGGGACGTTCACCACGCCGACTTCGCTGGCCATTATGACGAGGTCGTCACTGGTGACCCAGTAGCGGGACGGCCGTAGACCATTGCGATCGAGGACGGCCCCGATCACCTCGCCATCGGTGAAGGCGATGGATGCCGGCCCGTCCCAGGGCTCCATCATCGATGCGTGGAACTCGTAGAACGCCCGGCGATCGGAGCTCATGGCGTCATGGTTCTCCCACGGCTCGGGGATCATCATCAGCACTGCCTCGAGCAGGGAGTAGCCGCCCATGTAGAGCAACTCGAGGGCCTCGTCGAAGCCTGCGGTGTCGCTGGCGCCCGGCGTGCAGATCGGGAACAGCCGGTCGAGCTCGCCCGGGAGGAGCTCGGTGGCCATCAGGCTCTCCCGGGCACGCATCCAGTTGCGGTTGCCCTGGATGGTGTTGATCTCGCCGTTGTGGGCCACGAAACGGTACGGATGGGCCAACGGCCAGCTGGGAAAGGTGTTGGTGGAGAACCGGCTGTGCACCAGCGCCAGGGCCGAGCTGACCCGCTCGTCGAGGAGGTCCGGGTAGAACAGGGCCAGCTGGGGCGTGGTCAGCATCCCCTTGTAGACCACCGTGTAACACGAAAGAGATGGAAAATAGACGCCATCGTGCGCGTGGGACATGCCGCCCATGGCTTCGTTCATCTCGTCGGGTCCGGCTTCGAGATGGATCTCGTGCTCGATCCGCTTGCGCAGGATGTACAGCTGTCGGTCGAGGGCCCGGTGGGTGAGGTCGGGATCCTCGGCGGCCACGAACACCTGGGAGAACCGGGGCATGGTGGCCAGAGCGGCTCGTCCCAGCAGCTCGGAGTCGACGGGCATGTCCCGCCAGCCGAGGATGGTGATCCCCTCGTCGGCGGCCAGCCGCTGGATCTTGTCGATGGCCCGCTCGGCTTCGGTTTCGGACTGGGGCAGGAAGGCGATCCCGGTTCCGTAGTGACGCGCCGGGGGAAGCTCGAAGTCGACCACCTCCCGGTAGAACCCGTCCGGAATCTGGATGAGGATGCCGGCGCCGTCGCCGGTGTTGAGCTCGGCACCGGACGCCCCCCGGTGCTCGAGGTTGCACAACGCGCCGATGCCCAGCTCCACGATGCGGTGGCTGGGCCGTCCCTTGAGGTCACAGACGAAGTTGACCCCGCACGAGTCGTGCTCGTAGTTGGGGTGATAGAGACCTTGGGGGGCGGGGTGCTTGCGCGCCAACAGTGCTCCTGACCTGGTGAATTGGCCCGCTGAGGGGGGTCGGCCGGCCGATGCGGAAGCGGCCGGAGCCGTCTCCTCGATTGCGATGTGGGCACCGTGGGAGAGCGATCCGGGAGCTTCGCTCCGTTGCGTGTCGCCGGATCCTGGTGCGAGTCGGTCATCATAGCGGGATGGCCACGCCCGACGCCCAGCCGTTCACCGACCTGACCTCGTTCATCCACGAGGCCCCGACGCCGTTCCACGCCGTGGACGCTCTACAACGGCGCCTCCACGACCAGGGTTTCGTGACGCTGGCCGAGATCGACCGCTGGCCCGCCGAACCGGGCCGTTACCTGGTGGTGCGCGATGGCTCCATGGTCGCGTGGGTGCTCGGTGACGGGCACTCGCCCGGCCAGGGCTTTCGCATCGTCGGAGCCCACACCGACAGCCCCAACCTGCGCCTGAAACCGCGGCCCGACACCGGAGCAGCCGGATACCGCCAACTCGGCGTGGAGGTGTACGGGGGCGTCCTGCTCAATTCGTGGCTGGACCGTGACCTGGGAGTGGCCGGCCGGGTGGTGCTCGGCGACGGCCGGGTTCGCCTGGTACGCGATGACGATCACGGTGTGCGGGTGCCCCAACTGGCCATCCACCTGGATCGTGACGTCACCGAGTCCGGACTGGTCCTCAACCGCCAGCGCCACATGGCGCCCGTGTGGGGCCTCGGGGCGTCGGCGGCGTTCCTCGAGGCGTTCTGTGCGGCCCAGGACGGCCTCGATCCCGACGAAGTGGTGGCGTTCGACCTGATGCTGCACGGCCTGGAGGCCCCGCGTCGCCTCGGGTACGACGGCGAACTGTTGGCCGCGCCCCGCATCGACAATCTGCTGTCGTGTCACGCCGGCATCGATGCGCTGGTCCGGCTCGACCAGCCGACGCCGACGGTCCCCGTCGTGGCGCTGTTCGATCACGAGGAGGTGGGCTCGACGTCGGCCAGTGGCGCGGCCTCTCCCCTG
>JAOUEE010000202.1 GCA_029858875.1 Acidimicrobiia bacterium | reverse complement strand
TCGTAGGTGCGCTGATAGCTGCCCGACAGCAGCAACCCGCCGTGCACCAGCATCGCCACGGCCAGGGTGGCGGGGAGTGCAGGAGAGCGCAGCACGGGTCGTCGGGACATGCAGCCAGCGTGGTCCACGGGGTTCTGTCCCCGATCTGGCATTTCTCAAGATTCGGTCAAGATCGGTGGGGCACCGATGCCTCGCCGAGCGGTGCCCGCCCCGCAGCCCCTACATACCGGGCACGTCGATGGCCTCGCCGACCTCGACGTTGCCGCCGCTGGACAGTACCGGGCAGCCCTTGGCCATCTCGGCGGCAGCATCGATGCTGTCGGCCTCGAACACACCCCAGCCGGTGACCGATTCACCGTCGCCCACGCCGCCGTTGCCGTTGACCATCTTGCACCGACCGGTGGGGGCACCGCCGTCGACGATGGCCACGCCCCGGGGCGCCGCACCAGGCCTCCCACTTGGCCATCTCGGCCGCCACCTCATCGGGACCGGCGGCCATCTCGCCGCCGCTCCCACGGTGGCTCCGATTGCATGCGCGGAGGAGCCCCATTCGACGCGACGTTCGCCGCCGAACCGATCTGCCATGGGCGGCAACCTGGCCCAGCTCATGGGCGTCTCCGCCGACATCGCCGCCTCCTGAAGCCTCGGCGAACCGGACGGCAGCGCTCGGTCGGTGGTCCCGGGCGTCAGCTTCCTCCGCTCCGCCGAGGCCGTCCCGGCCGCGCAGGCCCTTCTCATTCGCGCCAGAGGCGCCCGCCGGGATCGGCGCTTCTCGCGCCGCGGCCCGCGGCCGCACCCGGACCAAGCCGGTTGGGGCACCGCAACGGCAGCCGCCCTCACGCCATTCCGGCTTTCGGTGTCAGCGCTGGAGCAGCTCGATGATGTTGCCGCCGGGATCCTCGACGAAGGCCACCGTGACGCCACGCTGCTCCAGAACCGCGACGGTGGAGACGACCGAAGTCACCGCCGCCGTCACGTAGCGGATGCCGGCCCGCTCCGGGATGGGGCCGGTGTGGCGGGGGCAGGATGTGAACCTGCGACCTTCGGGTCATGAGCATGATTGCCACCTTCGACCGAGCGCCCGCAAATGTGCGTTTGCCCCGGAAGAAGTGGGTCTCGCTCACCCCACTCTCCCCCCCTTGCTCCGCTCGGTTCACCGGTGTCCTGGTACATGAGTGGTACTTCGGAACATGGGGGCCGTCGCTCTCGTGCTGAGCCGACGAGCCGCGCTCCCGACCAGCTCTCCCGTGACATCGGGGCGGACAACTTCGATCCGCGACTACAACGACCACCCTCTGAGTTCGTGACGGACTTTCAGGTTGGTTCAGGTCCCTTTCAGGGGCGCCGGCGCACACTCACGGGAGCGACGTGACGACCCTCGAAAGGCCTCATCCATGAATCGAACACGAACCGCCGCAATCACCGTCGCGGCAGCAATTGGCGTTGGCCTCGGCGGCTACGGCATTGCCGCCGCACAGAGCTCGGATCCCGCACCGGAACCCGACCCTTCCA
Source organism: Acidimicrobiia bacterium (assembly GCA_029858875.1). Lineage (GTDB taxonomy): Bacteria > Actinomycetota > Acidimicrobiia > Acidimicrobiales > SHLQ01 > JAOUEE01. Next base: position 5,751 of record JAOUEE010000202.1, on the reverse strand, counting down.
CAGATATCGACGCATCCGATGGACCGGAGGAAGCCGAAGGCGCAGAAGACGGAGCTGTCGATCCCGATCGTGCAGCGGACGTGACCATCACGGCTGAGGATGCGCAGGCCATCGCCATCGAGACTGCTGGTGGTGGTACGGCATCTGATGCTGTGCTCGAGGATGAAGATGGCGCACTCGTGTACGAGGTCGACGTTGTCGACGCCTCTGGATCATCTGTCGAACTGAAGGTCGATGCAACCACTGGCCAGACAACCGATGAGACCGAGGACGAGGCCGACGAGGACAATGAGGCCGGCGAAGCTGACAATGAGGCCGACGAAGCTGACGAGTCCGCTGAGGCGGACGATGACGATGTTGAGCACGAGAACGAGCACGAGGGTGCGGATGACCCCGATGAGGGCCATGAGGACTGAGGGTCTGCCGCAGCCTGCGGCTGCGATCGGGGCCGTTCGCACCTCCCGCCGGGTGCGAGCGGCCCTTGCGCTTCGTCGCAGCGGAACCGCAGACTTCCTGGCGACCATCTCCGAGCCCACTGCGTCTCTGGCTCGCTGACAGCGAGTTTCCGGGTCTCTTCAGGTCGCGCCAACGACCCGTGTCAGCATGATTTCGAGTGTTCCCGCTCGGACCAGCAGGCGTTGGAATCTGAATCTCACCTGAAACGAGAGCCACCCAATTGGCGCTGCCTCGCCATGACCGCTCGATGTGTGATGTCAGACGGAGCGGGCGTCGGACAATTCGACGGTGAACCGGGCTCCTCCGAGCGTGCTGGCTTCCACGCTCAAGGTGCCGGCGTGCTCTGCGACGATCTCCGATGCGATCGCCAGGCCGAGCCCCGAACCGCCGTCGTCGCGCCCGCGAGCTTCGTCGCTGCGGGTGAACCGTTCGAAGATCGCTTCGTACATGTCGGCCGGTACGCCTGGGCCGTCATCGTCGATGTGGAGGTGGACCGCGCCGTCTTCGGCCCCGCCGAGCACGACGGCGACGCGACTCGCCGCATGGCGTACGGCGTTGTCCAACAGGTTCTGCACGACCCTGGTCAGATCGTCGGCATGGCCGCGGACCTGACCGGCGCTCACCTTCGAGACGTCGACAACGATGCCGTCTCGAGGGGTTTGGCGGCCGACTTGACGCATCACGATCTCATCGAGGTCGACGAGTGCGCCAGGACCGCGGTCTCGTTCGTGGTCGTGGCGGGCCAGCCACAGCAAGTCGTCGATGAGGCGCTGCACACGGAGGTCCTCCTCCAGGACACTCGTCGCCAAAGCCGGCCAATCGGTTGTCGCGGACCCGCGGAGGGCGACCTCGAGCTCGTGACGGATCGTGGCGATCGGCGTCCGCAGCTCATGCGACGCGTCGGAGACGAACCGGCGTTGGCGGATCGACCCGGACTCGATGCGATCCAACATGTCGTTCATCGTCCCCGCCAGCCTGCCGATCTCATCGGCCGTCTCAGGTTGTGGCACCCTTCTATGCAGACCGCTCGACCCGATCTCGGCCACCTCGGCGCGAATCGATTCCACAGGGCGCAACGCCCGGCCAACCAGCACCCACGTCATGCCTGCCACGAGCAGCACCAAGATGGGCATGCCGGCCGCGAGCGTACCGAGGGTGACCCGCACCGTTCGCTCGGTGTCCTCGAGCGTGTTACCGACGATGACGGTCACCGGCCCCGACGGTGCGTTCGCCTCCGAAACGAGGATCCGGAACGCAGAGTCGTCGACCGGATGGGTTTCCGAAGTGACGATCCTGCCCGGGGACACCGCGCTGATCGCCGCCTCCCCTTCGACGTTCCCACTCGCCGCCACGACCTGTCCGTCGGCGACGATCTGAACAAACGAGTCTTCTTCGTCAACGATGGTGACGTCGGTGAGGTTCGTCCCGCCTTCCAGTAGCCCGCCGATGTCGCTTGCCCGAAGCCGCAGCGCGGTGTCGACGTTGTCGATCATCGTGCTGCGCAACACCGTGACCAGGCCCGCCCCACCGATGGTGAGCGCGACGGCAAACAGGAGCGTCGCCGCGATCGTGGTGCGCGCCCGGACCGTGGCGAGACGCTTCACCCGCCGTCCTTGTTCAGCCGGTAACCCGCGCCACGGGCCGTTTGGATGGAGGCCCGCCCGAACGGTTCATCGATCTTCTTCCGAAGATGACGGACATACACCTCGATGATGTTCGGGTCGCCCTCGAAGTCGTAATCCCACACATGATCCAAGATGTCCTGCTTCGAGACCACGGTGCCGGCGTTGCGGGCCAAATACTCCAGCACCGAGAACTCTCGCGCCGTGAGCTCGATCTCGGTGCCATCTCGCCAGCACCGACGCTGATTCGGATCGACCAGCAGATCGTCGGCCCGCAGCTCAACAGGCCGTTCCTTCGCGCCCCGCCGTATCAACGCCCGGATACGCGCCACCAACACGAGATGCGAGAACGGTTTCCGCAAGAAGTCATCGGCGCCGGTGTCGAGCGCCTCGGTCTCGTCCAGCTCCCCGTCCTTCGCGGTGAGCATCAGAATCGGTGTCCAGTTCCCCTCGTCCCGCAGCGTCTCACAGACCTTGTAGCCATTCATGCCGGGCAACATGATGTCCAACACGATGCCGTCATAGTTGTGCTCACGCGCTCGCCACAGACCATCGGTGCCGTCCAGGACAACGTCCACCGCGAAGCCATCGGCTTCCAAGCCCCGCTTGAGCGAGGCCGCCAACTTCTTCTCGTCCTCGACCACCAGAATGCGCACGACAGCTCCTTCAAGCTCAATGGTGGTTCGAATCCTGACATCAGCATCCTGAAGAGCAGCTGAAGATGCACCGAACGGGGCCGCAACCGTGGTTGCGGCCCCGTGGACGGTCCCAGGAGATGCGTCATCAGCTAGTTGGCCGGCGCCACCTCCGGGGCGTCGTTCGCGTCGTCAGCGTCAGGAACCCCGTCACCGTTCTCTCCGGTCTCCTCGCCCTCGAACTGATGATCGATGCCATCGGTCTCGGTCGAGTCATCGGCCTCGGACTCGCGGCCCTCAACAGCTTCGTTGGCCTCATCGTCGCCAGACTCCTGAGCCAGCACGGCCCCGTCCCCGGCGTCGACCTTGACCTCGATCGCGAAACCCGTGGAGTCGATCATGCCGACTTCGTAGACGACCGAACCGTTCTCGTTGCCGAGCTGGACATCGTTGACGGTGGCACCAGGGTTCGCGGTGAGCGCTGCCTGGCGGGCGTCATCGGCTGTGATCGATGCCAGAGACTCCAGCGCAGCCGACTCGTCGTCCTCGGATCGACCTTCGACCTCAGGGGACTGAACCGATCCGTTCAGCGTGGGATCTTGGGTCTCATCTTCGGCCGTGCTCGTAGGCGCCGGCTGTGCCGTCGAGCCCTGTGAGCTCACAGCACTGGCGATTCCTGCCGAACCGGCGAGGACACCCAGCGCAAGCGCAGATGTGGTGATGGTCTTTCGTACATTCATCGGAGTTCCTTTCGGGGGGCTTGGCTCCTGCCGTCCACAGCGGGCGGCTGAGAACACCAAAGCACCGGCCCCCCTCAGCTCCGCTGAACCACTCTGAAGCAGACCTGAACCAGTTGGCCAGCGCTGCCGTGCGGTTGCTCGGGCTGTACTGGTGCGACGACGACGCTCGCGCTCCTGATGGTGATCGTCGTCGGTGGAGCGGCGATCATGTGGGGCGCTGAAACCTTCGCCGAACACTCGGCCGCTGCGTCACGCAGGCTCGGCGTCACCTCGTTCGCGCTCGCTCTGCTTCTGGCCGGAACCGAGCCCTCTTGCGGCCGAGTGGGACGTCCACCGGCGCGACACCATGTCGCTCGGTGCCCAGATCTCGGGATTGTCGCGGGCCTCGAGGAGAACCGCGCCGTTGTCATCGCCAGCCTCGGCGTCTGGCATTCTCGAAGCAGGTTCTGCATCATGATCGGTACCATTCGTCCCGAGGAGCAGAGCGCCGCGAGGCATCGCGTTCTGAAGCCATGACTGTCCAGCATCGCAGGGAGAGGAGATGCCATGTCCGGTTCGGTCTGGATCCCCGACGACCAGCACACCTTGCTCGAGCTGCTGGACACGCGGCTCCAGGCGGATCCTGACGAGGCCTATCTCGACGTCACGGGGACTCAGTTCACCGCGGCGGACATCGCAGATCGGGCCGGCCGTATCGCATCGGCGCTCACTCGTCTCGGCGTGGGGAAGGGCGACCGCGTGGCGTCGCTGATCGAGAACAGCCCCGAGGCGCTCCTGACGTGGTGGGGAGTGGTATGGGCCGGCGCGGTCGCCGTGCCGGTGAACACCGCCTACAAGGGTGACTACCTCCGCCATCAGCTGGCGGACTCGGGGGCGCGGGTGCTGATCGTTCAAGCCGATCTCGCCGACCGGGCCGACCGTGTGGTCCCCGAAGTCGAGGAGCTCGAGCACGTCATCGTCATCGGCGACGCTCCCGAGCGTGTTGCCGGCGCGTCGACCCATTCGTGGGAGTGGATGCTCAGCCCGGATCCGGTCCCACCGACCACGGTCGAGCCGAGAGATGTCGGGACCTTCATCTACACGGGCGGGACCACCGGGCCGAGCAAGGGCTGCGTTCTGAGCCACAACTACCACGCGGTGCTCTCCCGCCAGATCGGCCTGTGCTGGCGTCGCGGACCCGATGATGTGGTGTGGACGCCACTTCCCCTCTTCCACTTCAACGCCCTCGTCACGGCCGTGCTCGGACCGCTGATCTACGGCGGCAGCGGCGCGATCGACGGCAAGTTCTCCGTATCCGGCTTCTGGAGCGAGATGAACCGGACGGGTGCGACCATCACCTCGACACTCGGCACGATGGCCTACCTCCTCGCGCACGACGTCGATCGTCCCGAGATGCCGGGATCGGGATCACCGCAGGCCAACACCAGCCTCCGCCTGATCGGTGCTGCACCGCTTCCGGAGGAGATCGATGCCATCCTCCGTACCCGCTTCGGCATCGAGACATTCAGCGGCGCCTACGGCCTCACCGAGGCGTCGCTCGTGTCGTGGCAGCCACCGGGTGTCCAGAACAAGCCCAACGCCGCCGGGGTGATCAACGTCGACTACTTCGACGTGCGGATCTTCGACGACACCGACAACGAGCTCCCGCGAGACACCAGCGGGGAGATCGTGTTCCGGCCGAAGCGCCCGCACGCGATGTTCGAGGGGTATTGGGGACGACCCGACGCGACGGTGGAGGCCAGCAGGAACATGTGGTTCCACTCCGGCGACATAGGCCGGATCGACGACGACGACTACCTCTTCTTCGTCGATCGCAAGGCCGACTACCTCCGGCGACGGGGGGAGAACATCTCCAGCTTCGAGGTCGAGCGGATCGTCCTGGCCCACGGCGGTCTCGCCGACGTCGTGGTCCATGCCGTCCCGAGCGAGCTCGGCGAGGACGACCTGAAGATCACCGCGGTGCGAGAAGCCGCGGGCCGTGATCTGACCGAGGCGGCGTTGTTCACCTGGTGCATCGACGAGCTCCCGTACTTCGCGCTCCCGCGCTACATCGAGTTCCGCGACGAGCTGCCCCGGAGCCCTGTGGGTCGAGTGCTCAAGCGGATCCTGCGCGACGAGGGCGCCACCACCGAGACCTGGTGCGCCGACGACTCCGGAATCACGTACGACAAGCGGTGACGGCCCGTGTTGACGGCTCCGGGCCGTCATGCAATTGTTGAACACGATTCCGAAAGTCATAGGGACAGGGGACTCTGGGTGGAGGACTTCACGGACAAGGTGGCAGTGATCACCGGCGGT
>JAOUEE010000201.1 GCA_029858875.1 Acidimicrobiia bacterium | reverse complement strand
CACGGGCGCCAACACCAACAGGCCGTGGTCGATGGTGCCCCCGGCGGCCTCGATCACTGCGGACACGGTGGCCGAGTCGTGGGGTGCGCCCGGGACGATCCGCAGCCGTTGGTGCTCGACGGGAGCCACGTCGTCGGATCCCGGAACCCACAGCACCTGGCCTGAGCCGGTCAGGTCGCACATCGAGGTCCAGAATCGGACGCGGCCGGCCGGCATCTCCCCCACCAGCACCACGGCGTCGGGTGCGGTCTCGGTGAAGAGCTGTTGGTAGGTGATGAGGTCGGTGCCCGCGATCTCGACCGGTTCACCCAGCCAGGTGACGTCCTTCCACCCCAGGTGGTTGTAGGCCGCCTCGATGAACTCGCTGCGGGCCTCGTCGCCCACCGGACTGGGTCTCACCGGTGGGCCGTCCACCTCCCGTAGCTGGTCGTCGGAGCGCCACTGCCAGGAGACCAGGCGGCGGGCACGGGATCGCTTGGAGGTACGCCGTAGCCCGCCCAGGTACTGCATCTCGCGGCCCGACCCTCGGAAGGGTCGCCCCAGAATCTCCTCGTAGCGTTGCTTGTAGTGCGCCAGGCGCTGGGATCGCACATCGGCGTCGGGCTGATTGGTGGTGGTGCCGCCGTGGACCTGATGGAACGACGCCTCGCCGAGCAGCTTGACGACATCGACGCGGGGATCGGTGGTGACCCGTTCGAAGAACTCCAGATTCGTGTACTCGCCACCGGGCTCCGAGAACCGCTCGTCGTAGCCGCCGACCTGTTCGAGCACCGCACGGGGTACCACCAGGCAGTTGGACTCGCCCAGGCCGTCGAACCAGTCGCGGCGGGCGATGGGATGGCTGATCTCGAAGAGGCGATAGCCCTTGTTGGGCCAGTCGATGGTGCGGAAGAGCCGGTCCTCGTAGTCCTGGTCGTACCCCTGGTAGATCACCTCGCTCTGTTCACCCGGGCCGACGTACCAGTGCTGGGTGACCACCACCGGCAGGTCGTAGGCATCCATGGCCCGACGGGTGTTCTTGAACACACCGGGAGAGATCACGTGGGCCCCGTCGATCATGATGGCCACCATGTCGCCGCGGGTCTGCTCGATCCCCCGATTGAGCGCCACGGCCGGCGACGGGTGGACCTGGTCGGCCGGCAGGTCCAGGTAGCGGAACTCGGGTCCGAACCCGCGGACGAACTCCTCGCCCAGCCGCTGATCCTCGTCGCTGCCGTTGTCGACGGCGATCACCTCGTAGGTGAGATCCTCGCAGTCGACCTGGTATTGACGGCTGAGCGACTGGAGGGTGCGCTCGGCTTCTCGACGCATGTTGTAGAAGCACACCACCACCGACAGGTCGACTCGCTCACCTCGGCGGGGTGCCGGCACCACTGGCCGATCGGCCTGGCGGGGCCGAGTTCGAGCCGGCTCGGCCTCCACGGTGTCGCCGGGTGACCAGCTGGCCAGGTCCTCGGCCAACCAGGTGAGCTGCTCGGCAGGCGCCAACGGGGCAACCACGTCCGGCGCACCCCGGAACAGCACCTCGGCATCGGGTGCCAGGCGGGACAACAGGGCCGGCACGGCACCGACGTCCACCGACGCCGCGTCGACGTGGAGCAGGGCGATCTGGTCGATCGGCGCATCAGCCGCCGCGTCGGCCGCCTCCCCACCGATGAGCAGCACCCGTTCGTCGAGCAGGCCGTAGCGGTCGTAGACATCGCGGATGGTACCGAGGTCGGGAGTGGCTCCCTCGATGGTCGTGTCGTCCCCTTCACGAGCGCGAAACGATCTGATCTGCACCACCCGACCCGGCACGCTTGCGTAGGCGTCGAGGTGACCTCGAGCCAGCACGCCCAGGCCGGCCGTCGGTGCCCCCACCAGCACGATGTCGCCGGTCCGCTCGGCGAGGCGACGGCGGTCGAGCGCTTCCTCGAACTGGTCGAGGCGTACCCTCCCGCCGTCGAAGTGTGGCCCGGCCACCTCGCCGCCCTGGATGGGCAATCGCCCTCCGACCTGGCGTTGGTGGCGGAGCTCGGGCCAGTTGAGGTTGAGCTCGCGGGCGGGATCGCGTAGGGCTTCCACGTTGGGGGCACCGCCCCGCGTCGCCGTCTGGATGAGGTGATGGATCCGCAACTCGTGTTCGAGATAGTGCTCGTTGAGCAGGGCGCCCTTGAGCAGGGCGAGGTACCGGGCGGCCGATGCGTCGGTGGCTTTCTCGGCCATGGCCTGGGCGAGGACGTTGTCCACCCACAGGTTCTCCACCCGGATGTCCTCGCTCAGGCGCAGCTGACGGTTGCGGCCCTCGAGCGACTCGAGTGCGTCGAGGGCCTGCGCCAGCTCTGGGGCGGCGGCCAGCCGCTCCTCGCTGACGACGATGGCCAAGCCGTAGTAGATCGGCACGTCGACCACCCGGAGCGGTTGGTCGTGCTGGGCGACGAAGTCATCCAGCGCCGTGCGCACGCCGTTGCGGGGGCCACCCTCCTCCAGCGCGTTGTGAAGCGTCGGGTTGGTGCCGCGGCCCGGTCGCTTCATGAGCGCCTTCTGACCCGGCCGCATCCCCCGCCGGGCGTACGGCTGGCGGTCCTCGTCCGGGATGCGCTCGGGCGCGTAGTAGAGGTCGCGTCGGCCATAGGGCCACCCGACGTCGTGCAGGATGAGCACCGGCAGAAGCGTGCCGTGTTCGGCCGCGGTGCGGGCCAGCATACCCAGCTCGTGGTACACCGTGAACCAGTTGTGATCGCCGTCGACGAGGGCCACGTCGACCGGCGGGAGATCGGGTAGGACGTTGTGGCTGATGTCGCGATGGAAGATGTATCGCCCACCGAAGCGCTGCTCGTGCTCGGCCGGATCGAACTCGGGCACCGGATCGATCACATGCAGTTCGACGTCGTCGCCGAGGTTCTCGAGAAGGAAGCGGGTGTTCTCGCCGCGCAGGGCACCGATCTCGACCAGGCGCCGGGCGCCCGAGGCCATCAGCACGGGGGAGATCACCTCATCCCAGAGTGGATACACGTCTCAATTCCTTGCTCGTGGCGGGGAGGTCGAGGCTCGTCGTTGCACCAGGCGGAGGGCGTACTCGTGGAACGCCACGTCGAACGCGTTGTCGGCGGCGATGCGGGCTTCGAGGCTCGGGGGGACCGTGATCGGATCGGCGACACGTCGGTCGGGGAAGTCTCCCAGGCGCCATCCGAAGCGGTCGACGATGGCCGTGCAGAAGTCGTCGTATCGCTCGGTCACGCCGACGACGTCGACGCGGTCGAGGTTGGCGCAGGCCGCGTCGAACCGGGCCTGGTCGATGTCGATCACGTCCATGATGCTCTCGGGCCGGTCGGCTTCGTCCAGCGAGAACAGCTTCACCTGGTGGTTGTCCAGCAGGCAGCGCCGGGTGAACTCGTCCTCGTACACCTCCTCGAGCGAGGCCAGCCCCAGCTCGAGGCGGCGCTGCTTCAGGTACGACAAGACCCGCCCGACCGGATGGCGGAGGATGGTGAACGTCGACACGGGATGGGGCAGTTTGGTGGTGACCATGTAGGGGAAGTGGCCGGCATAGCAGCGCAGGGCCTCGTGGCGTTCGGGTGGCAGACCGATCACGTAGTCGATCAGCACGTTGAACTCGACCGGCGAGATGGTTTCGACGTCCGGGTTCGGATAGCGCTCTTCCTTGGTGAAGTTCAGCCGCAGGTGCTGACGGAACGAAGCGCCCGCCGTCTTCATGATGTGGAGGAAGAAGTATCGCTGCGTGTCAGTCATTGGCATCCTGCGAAGGAGCAAGGGTAGACCCTCGGCCGGGCGCGGCGAAATGGACGGCACCCGGAGCGTCGAGCCGACGAGAACACGGGGTTGCGCGCCGTCGCTGCGGTGATCCTGGTGGCGGCCCAACGTCCGCCGATCGGCACCAGCCCTAGGATCGGGGTCATGAGCAACCACGACGAGACCATCCGCCGCTTCGCCGATGCCTGGGGGCGCGGCGACACCGAGGCGATCCTCGGCACCTTCACCGAGGACGCGGTGTATCACAACATCCCGATGGAGCCGGCCGAGGGCATCGATGCCATCCGAGGCTTCCTCGAGTCGTTCCTCGGCGTGATGGCCGAGTCGATCACCTTCGACATCCACCACCAGGTCGTGGACGGCGACATCGTCATGAACGAGCGCACCGACACGCTCGTCATGGACGGTCGACGGATCGCCCTGCCGGTCATGGGGGTGTTCGAGATGGAAGGCGACAAGATCAAGGCCTGGCGCGACTACTTCGACCTGGGCCAGTTCACGGGCGCCTGACCGGGCGCCGAGCCCGGTCGGCGGTCAGTCAGATGACCCGTTCGTTGCCGCCGTCGATGGGGATCTGCGCGCCGGTGGTGGCCGAGAAGGCGTCTCCACACAGGGCGGCCACCGCCGCGCCGACCGTTGCGGCGCGCACCTCGGTGCGTAGCAGGTTGCGGCGTTTGTAGTCGTCGACGCTCAGGTCGTAGCGGGCCGCTCGTTCGGCCAGTAGCTCATCGGTCCACAGACCGGTGTCGAACACGGCATCGGGGTGCACCGTGTTCACGCGGATCCCGTCGTCGGCCCACTCGAGGGCGGCGATCCGGGTCAGTTGGGTGAGGGCAGCCTTCGACGATGAGTAGGCGGCAGCGCCCTTGCCCGGCGCCGGGACGTTCTTCGACCCGATCACCACGACGCGGCCACCGACCGGTGATCGAACGAGCAGGGGATGCAACCCTCGCAGCAGGGTCACGACCGAGTCGAGATTGATCTCCATCACCGCCCGCCACTCGTCGATCTCGAGCTCCGCGATGGGCACGCTGGCACCGAAGATGCCGGCCGCCACCACGGCCACGTCGATGCCACCGAAACGTTCGACCGTGGCTTCGATGGCCTCGAGCTGGGCACCAGCGTCGGTGACGTCGGCGGCCACGCCGTGCCATGCCGCCCCCGAGAAGGTGTCGGCGATCGATGGGCTGCGATCGATGCCGGTGACACAGGCTCCTCGTTCCAGCAGTGCCCGCGCGCAGGCACGACCGATACCGGAGGCGGCGCCGGTGACGACGGCGACCTGCCCGGTGAGCTCGGGCCGGGCCCCGCCCCGGGCCAACTTGGCCTGCTCGAGGTCCCAGTACTCGAGGTCGAAGATGTCGCCTTCGGGAAGAGCGACGTAACCACCGAGGTGATCCTCGGCGCGCGTCAGCACGGCCATGGTGTGGTGATAGATGTCGGCCGCGATCTGGGCGTCGGTCACCGTGGGGCCGGCCGTCAGCATCCCGAGCTGGGGATCGAGCACCACCCGCGGTGCCCCGTCCAGCTCGGTGAGCTGGGTACGGGCCCGTGAGGCGTTGCGGGCGACATAGGCCGAATACTCTTCGGCGTAGGCGGCGACATCACGCCCGATCATGGGCACGCGCTTGGTTCGGATCACGTGATCCGGGGTGAGCGGCCCTCGGGTGGCCAGATCGCCGTGATCGGCCCGACCGACGAAGCGTCGGGTTGCCTCGTCGGTGTGGCGCTGCACCACCAGCGGCCGGCCGGCCACTTCCGACATCGTGCGCCGCAGGTCGGCCAGGTCGGTCATCAGGGTCGCGCCGGGAGGATCGACCGGTGCCGACTCATCGACGGGCGCGTGCTGATCGAGCCACTGCTCGGCCTTCGACACGAGCTCGACATGATGACGGTAGGCCTCCGCCGACGTCTCGCCGAACGTGAACAACCCGTGGTTCAACAGGACCATGCCCACCGTTGCCGCGTGCGACTGATCGGGCCACACGTCGCGTACCAGGCGGGCCAGATCGAAGCCGGGCATCACGTAGGGCACCACGACCACATCGTCGCCGTAGATGTCACGCACCACGTCGTGGCCGTTGCCCAGGTTGGTGATGTTGACGATCACATCGGCATGGCTGTGCTGCACGGCACGGTGGGGCAGATAGGCGTGCAGGAGGGTCTCCACCGAAGGGTTGGGGGCACCGGGGTCGAGCTTGGCCGCGCCGAGCTCACGCATCATGTCCGGATCGCTGAGTCGGTCGACCTCGAGCAGCTCACGCACCCGTGACAACCGCAGCGGGGTCAGCCCGGCCGCCTCGATGGTGGCCATGTCCCAGCCCGAGCCCTTCACGTGGAGGGCATCGACGGTGGTGCCGGTGATGTCGTCGACCGGTGCCTTCACCGACGAGTTCCCACCACCGTGCAACACGAGCGACGGGTCACCGCCGATCAGCCGGGTGCAGTAGACGCACTCGCCGACCGGACCGCCGTGCGCGGCGGCCGCCCCGTCATCCCATCTCGACTCCATCAGGACACCATCCGTTCAGCTCGGCCGCCGCTCTGGGAACAGACTCAGGATGCCGTCCTCGGTGGCGGCACAGACACCCCGCTCGGTGATCAGGCCCGACACCAGACGGGCCGGCGTCACGTCGAAGGCGTAGTTGGCCGCGTCGGTTCCCACGGGGGTCAGGCGGACATCGACCACACCGTCGCCGAGGGCGCCACCGATATGGGTCACCTCGGCCGGGTTCCGCTCCTCGATGGGCGTGCCCCGAACACCGTCGCGGGTGTCCCAGTCGAGGGTCGACGATGGCAGCGCCACGTAGAAGGGGATGTCGTTGTCGTCGGCGGCCAGGGCCTTCAGGTAGGTGCCGATCTTGTTGGCGACGTCGCCGGTGAACGTGGTGCGGTCGCTGCCCGTGACCACCAGGTCCACCAAACCATGTTGCATCAGGTGACCGCCGGCGTTGTCGACGATGACGGTGTGGGGCACCCCGTGCTGTCCCAGCTCCCAGGCGGTCAGTCGGGCACCCTGGTTACGGGGCCTCGTCTCGTCGACCCAGACGTGCACCGGTATGCCTGCATCGTGCGCCGCGTAGATCGGAGCGGTCGCGGTTCCGTGATCGACGAAGGCCAGCCAACCGGCGTTGCAGTGGGTCAACACGTTGACCGTCCGGCCGGTGCGGCGATGGATGTCCTCGATCAGCGGCCGCCCGTGCTCGCCGATCCGGCGACACCACGCCGCGTCCTCATCGGCGATGCGGTCGGCCTCGGCGCGCGCCGTCTCGACCAGGAGCTGGGCGTCGATCAACCCCTCCAGCGCCTCGTGCTGGCGGCCGAGGGCCCAGGCCAGGTTCACCGCCGTGGGCCGGCTGGCCGCCAACCGGTCCGAGGCAGCGGCCATATGGCCTGATCGCGCGTCCGGTCCTAGCTCGGCCGCCTCTTGAGCGGCCAGCATCATGCCGTATCCCGCAGCAGCTCCGATGAGCCCCGCACCGCGAACGACCATGTCGGCAATCACCTGCGCCATCTGGGCCGACCCGGT